>NCCY01000179.1 GCA_002279855.1 Rhizobiales bacterium 12-68-15 | reverse complement strand
GACCGCGTGCTGCGCCCGGACATGAACGTGCAGGAGGCGCTCGGCCTGTTCGACGGGGCGGGCACGCCGGTCCTCGCCGCGCTGGATGCTGCCGGCGCCATCGTGGGCGTGCTCGACGAGGCCGACGCCCTCCACGCCTACGCGCAGGCGCTGGAAGCGCAGCGGCGCTCCCTGGCCGGGGAGGAACCAGGCCGCTAGCTAGGTCGTGAACCCATAAACGTTGCCAGTCTCTGAGGCTGTCGGCATGATGTGCTGGGAGGCACGATGCGGACAGATGCTATTGAAGCGGTCGGGATCGATGAAGGCGGATCGCTGTGGGTGAAGCCTGCGACGGCGACCTTTCCGCTGATCTACCGCGAGGCGATGGAGGTGCACTGGGATGCGGAGCGCCTTCGCCTCTATAGCCCCAAGCCACGCGAATGGTCGTATTGTGCCTGGTTCAAACAAATCAAAGATGCTGCACGCGAGCAGGGCGTCGAGTTGCGGCTTGGGAAAGACACAACCTGGTCAGGTATCGATCCTGAGTTGCAACGGGCATTCGCTGATGGCGATTGAGGCCTTTCGCCGGACGACGAAAGCTGATTCAGGATCGGCATGAGCCGATATGACCTAACCGACTTCGAATGGCGCGTGATCGAGCCTCTGCTGCCCAACAAACCCCGAGGCGTGCCGCGTGTCGATGATCGCCGGGTGCTGAACGGCATCTTCTGGGTGTTGCGATCCGGCGCTCCATGGCGCGATCTGCCCGAACGCTATGGTCCTCGCACCACTTGCTACAATCGCTTCGTGCGATGGCGGAAGGCAGGCGTTTGGGATCGGATGATGGATGCCATCACGGCCGCCTATGACGGCGACATCCAAATGATCGACAGCACTTCCATCCGGGCGCATCAACAGGCCGCGACGGCAAAAAGGGGGATCGAGATCATTGTCTCGGTCGCTCCCGAGGCGGACTCACGACCAAAATCCACGCGGTCGTCGACGGGCAAGGTCTCCCGATCCGGCTCCGCCTGACCGCTGGGCAGGCACATGATGGCCAAGTCGCGGACGATCTGCTCAACCACCTTGGGCCGCACATGATCGTGCTCGCCGACAAGGCCTACGATGCTGATCGCATCCGCACGTTGATCGAGGAACAGGGCGCCACGCCCAACATCCCGGCCAAATCCAATCGAAAGTGGAAGCCCTGCTTCAGCAAGCGGCTCTATCGCGAGCGCAATTTGATCGAGCGCTTCTTCTCCAAACTCAAGCACTTCCGCCGTGTCACCACCCGATACGATAAGTTGGCGGAGAACTTCCTCGCCATGTTCCAGCTCGCATCAATGCGCCTGTGGCTCCGCGCTTATGAGTCTACGACCTAGGGCGCGGGCCGGTCGTTTCCGTCGCGAAACCGTCAGTCGCCCACCAGCGCCACGGCGAAGCCGTCATAGCCCTTGCAGCCGACGGTCTGGATGGCGGTGACGGTGAGGCGCGGCTCTGCGGCCATCATTTCGAACATACGGCGGGTGCCGATGACCCGCGGGTCGCTGGACGCTGGGTCGGCCACCGCGCCGTCGCGCACCACATTGTCGCAGATGATGAGCGCGCCCGGCCGGGTCAGCCGGAGCGCCCAGGCAAGATAGTCGGGGTTGCTCGGCTTGTCCGCGTCGATGAAGACGAGATCGAACGGCCCCAGCCCCTCTTTCGCAATCTCCGGCAGGGTGTCGATGGCGCGGCCGACGCGCAGGTCGATGCGGGCAGCGAGGCCCGCCTGCTCGAAATTGGCGCGGGCGACCGCCGCGTGGGCGGGGTCGAACTCCAGCGTCACCAGCCGGCCGTCCTCGGGTTGTGCGCGGGCCATGCAGAGCGTGCTGTATCCGCCGAGGGTGCCGATTTCCAGCACCCGCCGCGCCTTCAGCATCTTCACATACAGCGCCAGGAGGCGACCTTGCGCCGGGGAGACGGCAATCTCGGGAAGGCCCGCCGCATGGCTTGCCGCCAGAACGGCTTCCAGCACCGGATCGGTGCCGAGGAGCGTGGCCTCGATATAGGCGTCAACCCGTGTCCAGCCGTCGAGAGACATGTCACCCTCCTGCGGCGCGGCGCCTCATTCCTCGTCGCTCTCCCGCGCCGCGCGCACGGAGAGGACGGCATAGGTCACGACCAGCGCCACCTCCAGCACCGGGAACACCATCAGGCGCGACATGCCCTCGGGCGCCCAGAAGGTGAGGATGACCTGCGTGACCGTCGCGATCAGCCAGAGCACCACGCCCCAGCCGGCCCCGAGCCACAGGCCCACCCCGGCGATGGGATCGATGATGGCGGACCAGATGATGCCGGCCTGCACGATGGTCGGCAGTTCCAGAAAGCCCTCGAACGGGCCTTCCCCCACACCGCAGATGATGGCCCAGTGAAACACCGCCTCGGCCAGCAGGAACATCGCCACCGCGCGGAGATAGAACACCAGCCGCCGCCGCCAGGGCGTCATGCGCTCCATATGCGCACGGGCGCTGGCGTCGATGGGGTCGTAATGGGTCATCCGGGATCAGGCCAGTTCAGACACGAGAGGCAGTTCGGCCTCGATAGGCGCGAAATGCGCCGCAATGACGGAGGGGTCCACATCGCCGAGGCTGGCCGGCTGCCAGCGGGGGCTGTTGTCCTTGTCCACGATGATCGCCCGCACGCCTTCGTAGAAATCGTGGCCACGCGCCACGCGGTTCACCACGCGATATTCCGTGGCGAGCGCCCCGCCGAGGGTGAGGGACGGCCCGCGCCGCATCTGCTCCATGGTGATGGCAAGGCTGGTGGGGCAGGCGGCGCGGATGGCATCGGCGGCCTTGCGGGCGAAGTCGGCCGCCTCTCCGGTCGCCTGCGCCTCTGCATCGAGGGCGGCGAGGATATCGGCCATGTCGGCGCGCCCGAACACGTCGCGGATCAGGGCGCCATGGGCGTCCAGCGGGGCGGGCGCGGGCGGGGCGGCGAAGGTGTCGAGGGTGGCGCCGATGTCGCCGCCTTCGGCGAGGGCGGTTTCCAGATCCGCGAAGCGCGCCGAGGAGACCACATGGGTCGCGAGCCCCATGGCCTTGGCATCCGCCGCACGGATGCGCGCGCCGGTGAGCGCCAGATAGACGCCCCGGAACGCCGGCACGCGCGGCAGCACATAGGTGCCGCCCACGTCGGGGAACAGGCCGATATTCACTTCCGGCATGGCGAACAGATAGCGGTCGCCCGCCACCCGGTAGGTGCCGTGGGCGGAAAGCCCGAACCCGCCGCCCATGCAGATGCCGTCGATGAGCGACACGTAGGGCTTGGGATAGGTGCCGATAAAGTGGTTGAGGAGATATTCCTCGTACCAGAACAGCAGGGCCTCTTCCGCGTTGCCGGCGCGGCCGAGATCATAGATGGCTCGGATGTCGCCGCCGGCGCAGAAGGCTTTCTCGCCGGTGGCCTTCAGCACCACGCAATCGATGCCGTCATCCTCCGCCCAGGCCCGCAGCTGCGGGTGGATGAGCCGAACCATGGCGTGGCTGAGGGCGTTCAACGCCCGGGGGCGATTGAGGGTGATGACGCCGGCTCTGCCCCGGCGTTCGAACAGAACCTCGGGCTCGCTGCTCACGGGGGCTCCTTGGGCATCTCCGGACTGGTGAGCGAGGGTTAGACGGGCGATCCGCCAGCGTCAACGGGCGGGCGGCCTCTTCACCTTTGCGGCGCTCCAACCTGCGCGCCCCGGACACGATGTCCCTCGCCGCGCGGGGAGGGAGGGTCTATAACTCGCGGCCTCACGTTCCTTCATTCGCGAGTGCCGCCATGTCCGTCAGCCATGCCCGTTTCCGTTCGAAGCCGGAGGCCGAGACCGTGCCGGCGGATCATGCCCTGGGCCTTGGCACCCGCATGCGCCGCAACCGCAAGAGCGACTGGTCGCGCCGGCTGGTGCGCGAGAACACGCTGACCGTCGATGACCTGATCTGGCCGATCTTCGTGATGGAAGGCGAGCGCAGCCGTCAGGCCATCCCCTCCATGCCGGGGGTGGAGCGACTCACCGTGGACGAGGCGGTGAAGGCGGCCGTTGAGGCCGCGCGGCTCGGCATTCCCGCGCTGGCGCTGTTTCCCTATACCGAGCCGGGCCTGCGCGATGCCGAGGGCAGCGAGGCGCTGAACGACGCCAATCTCGTGTGCCGCACGCTGCGCGCCGTGAAGGCGGAAGTGCCGGACATCGGCCTCGTCACCGACGTGGCCCTCGATCCCTATACCAGCCATGGCCATGACGGCCTGCTGGATGGCGGGCGCATCCTGAACGACGAGACCGTGGCCGTCCTGGTGCGGCAGGCCGTCGTGCAGGCGGAAGCGGGCGCGGACGTGATCGCGCCCTCCGACATGATGGACGGGCGCATCGGCGCCATCCGCGAGGGGCTGGACGCCGCCGGCTTCGAGGATGTGCAGATCATGTCCTATGCGGCGAAATACGCCTCGGCCTTCTACGGCCCGTTCCGCGATGCCATCGGCACCGCCAAGACGCTGACCGGCGACAAGCGCACCTACCAGATGGACCCGGCCAACGGGCTGGAGGCGCTGCGCGAGGCGGCGCTCGATGTGGAGGAGGGCGCCGACATGCTGATGGTGAAGCCGGGCCTGCCCTATCTCGATATCGTCTACCGCCTGAAGGAGGCGTTCGGCCTGCCGACCTATGCCTATCAGGTGTCCGGCGAGTACGCGATGATCGAGGGCGCCATCCGCAACGGCTGGGTGGACGGCGACCGGATCGTGCTGGAAAGCCTCATGGCCTTCAAGCGGGCAGGGGCCGACGGCATCCTCACCTATTTCGCGCCCCGCGTGGCGCAGCTTCTGGCGCGGGGCTGAAACCCATGAACCGCGCGCACTTGCCGCTGCCCGTCACCCTCGGCGATGTGGAAGCGGCCCTTCCGGTCGTGCAGGCGGCGGTGCTGCGCACCCCGACCCTTCGCGCCCCCAGGCTGTCCGCCCTCACCGGCGCGGATGTGTGGGTGAAGTTCGAGAATTTCCAGCTCACCTCCTCCTTCAAGGAGCGGGGCGCGGTGGCCAAGCTCTCCAGGCTCTCGGCCGAGGAGGCGGCGCGCGGCGTCATCGCCATGTCGGCGGGCAACCACGCGCAGGCGGTGGCCTATCACGGCACCCGCCTCGGCATGACGACCATCATCGTGATGCCGGAGACCACGCCGCAGGTGAAGGTGATGGCCACCGAGGCGTTCGGCGCGCGGGTCGTGCTGTTCGGCGAGACGGTGGCCGATGCCGAGCAGGAGGCGCGGCGCATTGCGGAGAACGAGGGCTGCGTCTTCGTTCATCCCTATGACGACCCCCATGTGATCGCGGGGCAGGGCAGCATCGGCATTGAGATGCTGGAGGATGGCCCCGTCTTCGATTCCATCGTCGTGCCGGTGGGTGGCGGCGGGCTCATCGGCGGCATCGCCGTGGCGGTGAAGGGCCGGTCCCCGTCCACCGAGATCGTCGGGGTGGAGGCCAGCCTCTATCCCGCCATGCGGATGCTGCTGGACGGCATCGAGCGGCCGAGCGGCGGGCCGACGCTGGCAGAGGGCATCGCGGTGCGCAATGTGGGGCGCATCACCTCCGAGATCGTCGCGCGGCTGGTGTCCGATGTGATTCTCGTCGAGGAAAGCACGCTGGAGCGGGCGGTGAATGCCCTGCTGACCCTCCAGAAGACGGTCGCCGAAGGCGCGGGCGCGGCGGGGCTCGCCGCCCTGCTGACCGAGCCGGAGCGGTTCCGTGGCAAGACGGTGGGGCTGGTGCTGTGCGGCGGGAATATCGATCCGCGGGTGCTCGCCGGAATCATGGTGCGGGAGCTGGAACGCGACCAGCGCATCGTCTCCTTCCGCCTGACCATTCTCGATCGCCCCGGCATGCTCGGGCGCATCTCCACGTTGCTGGGCAAGCTCGGCGCCAACATCCTCGAAGTGCATCACCGCCGCACCTTCCTTGACGTGCCCGCCAAGGGGACGCGGCTCGATCTCACGGTCGAGACCCGCGACCAGGCCCATGCCGAGGCGATCCATGCGGCGCTGGAGGCCGAGGGGCTGCCGGTGCAGCGGCT
>NCCY01000178.1 GCA_002279855.1 Rhizobiales bacterium 12-68-15 | reverse complement strand
CGCTCGATGTCGCGGCCCTTGCGCACCAGATCGTCCGGCGTGTCCTGATGGGAGATGCGCTCCACGTCCTGCTCGATGATCGGCCCTTCATCGAGGTCGGACGTGACGTAATGGGCGGTGGCGCCCATCAGCTTCACGCCGCGCGCATGGGCCTGATGGTAGGGCTTGGCACCCTTGAAGCCCGGCAGGAAGGAGTGGTGGATGTTGATGCACCGCCCGGACAGCTTGGCGGCCAGCCCGTCAGAGAGCACCTGCATGTAGCGCGCCAGCACCGCCACTTCGCTCTCGCTCTCCCGGAAGATGCGCCAGATGTCCGCTTCCTGCTCCAGCTTGGTGGCCTTGGTCACGGGCAAATGGTGGAAGGGGATGCCGTCCATGTCCAGATGGGCATAGGTCTCGCGCGGATGGTTCGAGATGATGCCGGAAATCTCCATGGGGATTTCGCCGATCCGCCAGCGATACAACAGGTCCGCGAGGCAATGGTCGAACTTGGAGGCCAGCAGCAGCACGCGCCGCTTCTCCGCCCTGTCGCGCAAATGCCAGTCGAGGCCGAGATCGCGGGCGATGTCGGAAAAGCCGGCGCGGATTTCCTGCGCGGTGGCGGTTCCGCTGACGATGTTGAACACCACCCGCATGAAGAAGCGGTTGCTCTCGGTGTCGTCGAACTGCTGCGCCTCAAGGATATTGCAGCCCTTCTCGAACAGGAAGGTCGAGACCCCGGCAACGATGCCGGCGCGGTTGGGGCAGGAGAGGGTCAGGATGAACTGGGTCACAGGCACGGTCATGGCGTGTCTCGGAAAGAGAGGAATGTCGGGAATGGCGTGAGGTCAGGGCCGGACTGCAGCGCGCGCCGCGCAGCCGTCAACCTCGTCCGGTGCCCGAGATCTCGATGCCGAATTCCGCACCCGCCGACACCAGCGCCCGCAGGAAGGCGGGAGCGAAGGAGCGCGGCACCGCGAAGCGATAGGCGGGGCTGTCATTGAGCTGCCAGAAGGTGAGCGGGATGAGCGCCACCAGCGTTGCCGCCACGTCCCCTGTGGTGAAGGCCGAGGAGTGGAGATCGAGCGGAACGAGCTTTGCCAGCACGGCGCGCACCTGCGGGCCGTAGAGGTCCAGCACGAGATTGGCGTCGCTCTGGTCGGTGACGGCGGCAAGGCCGGCGAAGGCATCGCGCAGGCGCGCCTCCAGCCCTTCGGCGCCTTCTCCCGAACTCACCAGCCAGCGGCCGGGCGAGGTGCCCATGAAGGCGGCTTCGGGCGCGAGGGAGACTTTCGGCCCGTCCTCAAGGGCGATGCCGAACACCGAGGCGGCGGCGGCGATCACCTGCGGCGCCGCGCCCTTGCGGGCGGTGAGGGTGGCAAGGGCAAGCCGTTCCACCCCATAGGCGACCACGCCCGCCGGCCCGTCCTGGCGGCCATGGCGGCCGGAAGGCACAAGGTCCGTTGCGGGAAGATGGGACAGGATCTCAGACACGCAGCCGCTCCCCTTCCGGATCGACAAAGCCGGGATGGCAGATTTCCACCGGTATGTCACCACCGCGCACCGGGTCATAGGCGCGCACGGCCTCCCCGATCCGCTCGGGGCCGTGTGCGATGAGGCCGAGCCCGATCCAGTGGCCGAGCGTCGGCGAATAGGCGACGGAGGTCATGTAGCCCTCGTCATTGGCCAGGGTGGCGCTGCGGCCATGGCGCAGGAAGTGGGCGCCGGCCCGCAGCCGGTCCTTCGGATCGAGCGGCTTGAAGCCCACCAGCGTCGGGCGGTCCGGGGCCAGGAAGGCGCGACGCTGCGCCAGCACGCGGCCGACAAAGTCCTTCTTGGTGGAGGCCATGCGGCCGAGCCCGAGGTCGCGGGCCGAGGTCTGGCCGTTGATCTCGTTGCCGGAGACGTGCCCCTTCTCGATCCGCATCACGCCCAGCGCCTCGGTGCCGTAGAGCGTGATGCCCAGCGGCGCGCCGGCCTCCATCAACGCCTGCGCGAGGCGCGCGCCGTGGCGGGCGGGCACGGCGATCTCATAGCCGAGCTCCCCGGAGAACGAGACGCGGAAGATGCGCGCCTTCACCCCGCCGAGCACGCTGCCCTGCGCCACGCCCATATAGGGCAGGGCGGCGTTGGACACGTCCATGCCATCAACCACCTGCTCCAGCACCGTGCGGGCCTGCGGGCCGGCGATGGAGATCTGCGCCCACTGCTCGGAGACGGAGGCCATCTGGACGTCGAGGCCGGGCCACAGCACCTGCAGGCAGAATTCCAGATGCTGGTAGACCTTGGCCGCGTTGGCGGTGGTGGTGGTCATCACATAATGGTCGTCGGCGAGCCGCGCCGTGGTGCCGTCATCCATCACGATGCCGTCTTCGCGCAGCATCACGCCATAGCGCACGCGCCCCACCGGCAGGGTGGAGAAGGTGTTGATGTAGACGCGATCGAGAAACGCGCCCACGTCCGGCCCCTGAAGGTCGATCTTGCCGAAGGTGGACACGTCGATGAGGCCGACCCCGCCGCGCGTGGCCGTCACTTCCCGCGTCACGCTCTCCAGCCAGTCGGTCTCGCCGGGCTGCGGCACATACTGGGTGCGCATCCACAGGCCGGTCTCCACGAACACCGCGCCCCTCTGCCGCGCGAATTCATGGGTGGGCGTCGGGCGGGTGGCGCGGAAATCCTTGCCGCGATGGTGGCCGGCGAGGGCGCCGATGGCCACCGGCGTATAAGGCGGGCGGAACAGGGTGGTGCCGGTTGTCCCCATGTCCTGCCCGGTCAGCGCCGCCATGATGGCAAGGCCGGTGACGTTGGAATTGCGCCCCTGGTCGGTGGCCATGCCGAGCGTGGTGTAGCGCTTCAGCAGTTCCACCGCGCGGAACCCTTCGCGATGGGCGATGGTGATGTCCTTCACCGTCACGTCGTTCTGGAAGTCCACGAAGGCGGCGCCCTTGGTGTCCTGCACATGCCAGAAGGGGGCGATGGTGACGGGATTGTCGCGCGCCTGCGGCACCGGGGTCGCCTGCGCCGCGCCGCCGGCAAGGCAGCGGGCGAGGGAGAAGTCGCCATCTGCCGCCCCAGCCACGCGCATTCCCGGCGGCAGGGCGCCGGGCACGAAGCCGGCAATATCAGGATTATAGACCGGCTTGCCGCCGAAATGGCTGGTGAGGCCCACATTGGGGCTGGTGCCGCCGGAAATGGCGAGCACGTCCGCCGCGATCCGTTCCGTGCCCCGTGCGGTGCGGACGGTCACTGCCGAGAGCAGCTTGCCGGAGGTGGCCACCACCTCGCCGCCCGCGATCACCCGGATGCCGCGCTTCTTTGCACGCTCAAGCTGGATCGCCGGGGGCTCCGGCCGCACGTCCACGATGGCGACGATCTGGGCGCCCGCCGCCGCCGCGTCGAAGGCCGCAGACCAGGCATAGCCATTGTTGGCGAACACCGCGATGCGCTGGCCGGGCGAGACCCCGTAGCGCACCGCATAACTGCGCAGCGCCTGCACCGACATGACGCCGGGCCGGTCATTGCCGCCGAACACGATGGGCCGGTCGATCGCCCCGGCGCACACCAGCGAGCGTTTGGCCACGATCTTCCAGTAGCGCTGGCGCGGCATGAAGGGCGCGGGCACCGGCAGGTGGTCGCCCACCCGCTCCACCGCGCCATAGGTGCCGCCGTCATAGGCGCCGAACACGGTGGTCCGGCGCATGAGGGTGACGTTCGGGAGCGCCTCAAGCTCGACTTCCGCCTCCCCGACGAACCGCAGGGCGGGCGCGTCATTGATGTCCATCTTCTCGGACAGCAGACGCCCGCCGAGCCGGAAATCCTCGTCCGCCAGGATCACCCGCGCGCCGCTGCGCCCGGCAACCAGTGCGGCCATGAGGCCCGAGGCGCCGCCGCCCACCACCAGCAGATCGCAGAAGGCGAACGCCTTCTCGTAGGAATCCGGGTCTGCGGCCTCGGCGGCCCGCCCGAGCCCCGCCGCCTTGCGGATGGTGGGCTCGTAGAGCTTTTCCCACAAAGCCGCCGGCCACATGAAGGTCTTGTAGTAGAAGCCGGCGCCGAGCATCGGCCCGAACAGGCCATTCACCGCCTGGATGTCGAAGTCCAGCGAGGGCCAGCGGTTCTGGCTGTCGGCGGAAAGCCCGTCATACAGCTCCACCGTCGTCGCGCGGCTGTTGGGCTCGCGGCGGGCGCCGCTGCGCAGTTCCACCAGCGCGTTCGGCTCCTCCGAGCCCGACGAGAAGATGCCGCGCGGGCGGTGATACTTGAACGAGCGCCCCACCAGCCGCACGCCGTTGGCGAGCAGCGCCGAGGCGAGGGTGTCGCCGGCACAGCCGCGATACGGCTTGCCATCGAAGGTGAAGGCGAGGGGCTTGGTGCGGTCGATCAGTCCGCCTTCGGCAAACCGGCTCATGCGGCGTCTCCCGAGGCGAGCGTTGCGCCGAGCACCGCGTGGGTGCGGGTGTCGCGCTCCACCACGATCCAGCGCCGGCAGCCGGCGGAATGGTACCAGAGTTCCTTCATGGGCCCGGCCGGATTGTCCCGCAGATAGACATAGTCATGGAAGGCGTCCGCCGCGTCGGGCGCTGAGGCGTCGGGACGCTTTGGCGTGGCATCTCCCAGATAGGAGAATTCGTGGGCATCGCGGAGGCCGCAATAGGGGCAGGGGAGGCGCATGGTGCGAAATTCCTGGCTCTGGCCTGGCTCAATGCAGGTTCGGCTGGGCGCCGACGCCCTTTTCATCGATGACGTGGCCGGTGCGGAAGCGATCCAGCCGGTAGGCGGCATTGAGCGCGTGGGGCGCGTCCTTCGCCAGCGTCCAGGCGAAGCACCAGCCCGATGCCGGGGTGGCCTTGAAGCCCCCGTAGTTCCAGCCGCAATTGAGGTAGAAGCCGGGGATGGGCGTGACATCGATGATGGGCGAGCCGTCCATGCTCATGTCCATGATGCCGCCCCAGGAGCGCAGCATGCGCACGCGCCCGATCTGCGGCAGCAGGGCCATGCCCGCCTCGCACACATCTTCCACCACCGGCAGGTTGCCGCGCTGGGCATAGGAATTATATCCGTCGATGTCGCCGCCGAACACCAGGCCACCCTTGTCCGACTGGCTGACATAGAAATGGCCCATGCCGAAGGTGACGACGCCGGGCACCAGCGGCTTCAGCCCTTCGGAGACGAAGGCGGTCAGCACGTGGCTCTCGATGGGCAGGCGCATGTCGAGATGGCGGGTGAGGCGCGAGGTGGAGCCGGCCACCGCGAGCCCCACCTTGTTGGCCCGCACGGGACCGCGCGTGGTCTCCACGCCCACCACCGCGCCATTCTCGCGGATGAAGCCGGTGACCTCGCAATTCTGCACGATATCGACGCCGAGCCGGTCCGCCGCACGGGCATAGCCCCACACCACCGCATCGTGCCGGGCCGTGCCGCCGCGCCGCTGGAGCAGGCCGCCCTGGATGGGGAAGCGGGCATCGTCATGATTGAGGAAGGGCGCGAAGGCGCGGACCTGCTCGCGGTCCAGCAACTCGCTGTCCGCTCCGGCGAGGCGCATGGAATTGGCGCGCCGGGCATAGGCGTCGCGCTGGGCGTCCGAGTGGTAGAGGTTCAGCACGCCGCGCTGGGACACCATGGAATTGTAATTGACGTCCTGCTCCAGCCCTTCCCAGAGCTTCATGGACCATTCGTAGAACGGCTCGTTGCCCGGCAGCAGGTAGTTGGAGCGGATGATGGTGGTGTTGCGCCCGGCATTGCCGGAGCCGATATGGCCCTTCTCCAGCACCGCCACGTTGCGGATGCCATGCTCTTTCGCGAGGTAATAGGCCGTGGCGAGGCCATGGCCGCCGCCGCCGATGACGATGACGTCATAGCTCGGCTTCGGTGCCGCGTCCCGCCATGCGGGCCGCCAGCCCTTCTGCCCTGTGAAGGCATTGGCGATCAGGGAAAAGACGGAATAGCGATCAGACATTGCGCACCGGCTCCCGGGCAAGCGCCTGTTTCAATCATTCAGATCATTGCATAGCGCAGCCATGCCCGAGCTATAATATAAATCTTGCTTATAGTGTGGGAGGGCGAAGCCGGTGGCACGGGGCGAGGCGATTCCGTTCGATCTGCGGACGCTGGATATCTTCCTGGCGGTCTGCGACCAGGGCTCCATGGCGGGCGCGGCGCGGCATCTGGGCCTGACCCAGCCGGCCATTTCGCAGGCGGTGGCGGAGCTGGAAACGCGCACCGGCGCGGTCCTGTTCGACCGCAGCGTCCGCCCGCTCGGCCTCACCCCGGCCGGCGGTGTGCTGCGGCAGCGGGCGGGTGCGCTCATCACCGAAGCGCGGCAGATCGCGCCGTTGCTGCGGGAGACGGCGCGCAGCCGCTATCCCCTGCTGCGGGTGGGGCTGGTGGATTCGCTCTCCCGTGCGCTCTCCGCGCCCTTGGGGGTCCATCTCATGGCGCTGGCCGACGAGGTGTCGGTGCTCGCCGGCCTCACCGCGTCCCATGCGGGGGCGCTGCTGACGCGGCAGCTCGACCTGCTGATCGGCGCGGACGAACTGGACGAGGTGGAGGGGCTGGAGCGCGCGCCCATCTTCACCGAGCCCTATATTCTCATTGCGCCTGCCGGCACGGCGCGGCCGGAGCGGTTGGAGGATCTGGCTGGAATGGCGGGGCGGCTGCCCTTCGTGCGCTATTCCGCCCGCTCCAAGACCGGGATGGAGGTGGAGCGGCATCTGCGGCGGGTGAAGCTGGACCTGCCGCACCGGCTGGAATTCGACACCCCTCAGGCGGTGACATCGGTGGTGCTGCGCGGGCAGGGGTTCGCCATCTCGACGCCGCTCTGCCTGCACGAGGCGCAGGCGCGCGACGGCGATCTCGCCTGCTGGCCGCTGCCGGGACCGTCCGCCGTGCGGCATCTGGTGATGGTGGCGCGGCGGCAGGAACTGGGCCGCCTGCCGCGCGATCTCGCCGCCTTCTGCCGGAGCGAACTCGACGCGCGCATCTGCCCGCCCCTCCTGGCCGCCATGCCCTGGCTCGCCGGCGCGCTGCGGGTGGAGGTGTGAGGCCTTCCGCCGGTCAGTCCTGAGTCAAGGAATAGACGAGGGCAGGGGATTTGCGGAGGAAACCCTTGAAGCCATAGCATTTCCGCGTGCTCCTGCCGGGTGCGGGCAGGTCCGGGCTGGTCAGGCGAAGCTGGTCCCCGAGCACGCCGTGGATGTCCACATGGCAATGCCGGGCGACTTCCACATAGCTGGGGCCATGGTCTGTCTCCAGGTCGAAGATATCGCGGTCCGCGACGCCATTGGCGGTTACGTCCACGGCGAGGCTGCGGGCGACGCGCAAGGTGCTGCTGCTGAGATTGATCCCGTCCTCTGACGGGGCGACGATCCGCAGCCGGGTGAGAGCCACCTGCGAATTTGTCAGGTCGATGCCGTCATCGCCGGAATGGAAGCTCCGCACCTCCCGGACATCCCATTCCTGAGGGCCGACGCCCAGCAGCGAAAAGCCGTCCCGGTCGTCCTGCGTCCGGTCATCCTGCCTCCGGCGGGCAGCGCGCCGCCCGCCTGCACCCGCACCTCGGAGGCGACCACATGAATCCGGTCCGCCTTGAGCCGCCGCGAACCCCGGATCGGCCCGTCCAGCATCTCGATGTCCTTGCGCGCCATGGCTAGGGCCGGGCGGGATGGAGGATGGGGGCCTGCGCCAGCAGGCTCTCATAGACCGCAGCCAGGCTGTCGGCGGAGGTGCTGGTGTCGCCGAGATAGGGCAGGTCCACAATGGCGATGGCGCCGAGCATCAGCGTCAGCATCACCAGCTGGACCGTCACCGAGATCACCCGCAGCACGTTCGCCTCCATGAGCCTCAGGCCGCAAATGATGATGACGCCGAGGATGCTCAGAAAGCTGACTGTATAGAACAGGCCCGGAAGCGAGGAGGAGATGCTCATGATGCGATCGTTCCGCGCCTGCGCCACATGGTCGGCGGCATTGAGGATGCGGCTGAAGACGGTGTTCGCCTTGGGAGTCTGCGGATCGGTGTCGTCGATGTTGCGGAACACCTCGGTCAGCGCCGCCGAGGTCTGGTCGCTGCCATGGCCTTGCCGGAGAATGGGCCATTCCTCCCGCAGGATGGAGTCGGTATAGGCGATCAAGGCGTGCCGCGCCTTCAGCGCCGGGGGCGAACCGTCGAGGATGAGCAGGCGGTTCAGGCTCTTGATGGCCTGCGCCTCCTGCGAAACCTTGTCGTCGATGCCGGACGCGGTGGTCATGACCAGCGCGAGCACGAAGCCGAGCACCACATAGGCTCCCGACATGGTGTTCTGCGTCGCCGTATCCACAATGTCGGAATCATAATCGAAGCAGGCGAACTTGTGGTTGGCTGCGCGCAACGCCAGGGTAACCAGCAGCAGCGCCACGCACGAGGCGACCGGAAACACCACCAGAAGCTGGGCGTCCGTCAGGTTTTCGAACATCAGGGAGTACATACCGCCGCGCCTTGTGCCGAAGAGGGAGGGTTACTGCTGCTCAAGCGCAGGGATTTTCTTGTTGGCGTCCTGGATCGTGGTGGCGATACACCGCCGCAGGTTGAAATAGTGGCGCATCTGGTCGTCCGTCACCCAGCAGGCGGCCACCGTGTCATCCAGTTGCCCGAGGCGCGCCCGCACGGCTTCCGCCTGCGCGGCCGTGCGGCAGGCCTGAAGCTCGTCCTCCAGGTAGCGAAGCTCCCAGAAATGCAGCCAGAGCAGCCGCTGCGAGGCGAAGCTGCGAAAGCCGATGAGCTTGTTGAGCAGCGGCAGGGCCAGAAGCACCAGTGCCAGCAGCACCACCCACACATTTTCCAGCAGCGAGGCCAGCCAGAAGGGGAGGTAGCCGAAATAGGAGGGAACGCCGGTGGTGTAGAAGCGCGTCGCCACCGGGCTCAAGGGAAAGCCCCGGTCCCGATACTGCGGCAGGGCATTGGCCGCAGGGAAGAAATTGTCGGTCTTCAGGGTGTTCTCCCGCGCCGCCAGCAGGAAGGCCCACTGGACGGTGGGGTGCAGGGTGTTCTCCACCAGCAGGTTCACGCCCGAGGCCAGCAGCGCCACATCTGCCGCCGGCCGGATCTCGCCGATATCGATGGAGCCGCGCGGCACCGTCACCTTTTGCAGGAAGGGAAGCTTGCGCACATAGGCGTCCACCAGCGGGAAGTTCATCAGCTTCACGTCGCGGCTGTTCAGCAGCTTCTGGACCATGGGCGAACTGAAGCCGTCCACCATGAACAGCGCGTCGATCTTGCCCGCCAGCAACTGCTCGGTGGCGTCCGCATGGGGCAGCCTGAGGAAATTGGGTCGCTCCCCCGTGCCGGGATTGGTCAGGTCCATCAGCAGGCTGAACAGACGGTGGCTGACTGTGCCCTCGCCGCCCACGGCGATCCGCTTGTCCCGGTAGAATTCGAACGGATCATCCACGCTGACCGTGTCGCCGCGATAGAACAGCCAGAGCGGCGCCAGCGCGACATTTCCCAGCGAGACGAGGCCGGGAAACTCCGCCGGCGTGCCGGCGCCCGACACCACGAAGCTGGCATTGACCGGCGAAGCCGGATCGCGCAGGTCCTTCTCGATCTCGTTCAGGCCCATGCGGTTCTCGACATCCAGCGAGAGCCCCCGGCGCGCGAAAAAGGCCTTGAACATCTCTCCCAGATTGTCGCTCATCGTTCCGCGCTGGCCGATGGCAAGAACCGTCTGGTGACGAGGGAAGGGCTGAACGTATAAAAGCGCGAAGATGAAAGCCAACACGATAAAGATCGCCACCGGCGCATAGAAGATTGCAATGCGGCGCAGTGTTGAAAGCTCGCGCGGCAGGTCGTGTCGCGCATACATTGTGATATAGCTGAGGATACTTTTTAGCATGTTTCTAAACATGAAATGTTTCGGAATGTGCGTCAAGGTATCCGAAGGCGGTATGCTGCCAGCAGGTCAGTCAGGTGCGGCATCCTGTATCCGCCTGCCCCGCTCCTGTGAAAAAGGGGCGGGCCCCTCACGGATCGCAAACCGAGACCGCAACAGGCGCTGACGCCGCCGCCGGTCGGGCGCTGGAGGATCGGGAAGACGGTGCGCCCATCTGAAACGCACCGCTTCTCTACAATCGGAATGCTCGGGCTGCGCAGCAGGTGTGGCCGCCGCGCCGTCTTCGCGCCGTCCCTCGCTGGCCGGCAGGCAAAGGCCCTCCCGTCTGTCGGCGAGGGTGGTGCGCCGCCGCTTTAGCGGCTGGTGATGGTGGCGCGGCGGCAGGAACTGGGCCGCCTGCCGCGCGATCTCGCGGCCTTCTGCCGGAGTGAACTGGCCGATCGCATCTGCCCGCCGCTGGCGCAGGCGCTGCCGTGGCTCGGTGGCGCGCTGCGGGTGGAGGAGTGAGGGATCAGGAGCCGAACGTGCCGTCGGTATTCTGGGTGAATTGGCCCTGTGTCGACGCCGGAATATGCACCGGGCGGCACACCGGAGCCTGCCACGGCCGCTTTGCACGTCCCGGTTCTGTCGGGGTCTGGGGCGTCGTCGCTGGCGGAGAGGGGCAATGAGAGGACATGGGGCAATCCCGTAGACGGAAGATCAGGCCGCACTGTTATCGGTTTGAAACCGCCGTTCAATCAGCCCGATGCACCGCAGCCATGGCATTTTTTGCCCCTGTCGTCCGACCCCAGGAGAGGTATCTAAGTGAGCGTGCCGGGCGAGGGCGGCGCATTCCCGGCCCGCGTTCTCCGAGGCGCTGCATGCCCTTTCCGGGAGACGCGCGCGGAACGCAAAACGGCAGGAATGGTGGCCATTCCTGCCGCTTCGCCCTGCGTCCTGCTGTAACAGATCAAATATCCAGCGTGGTGTCCCGCTCCCACTGGGTGAGGTGGCGGGAATAGGCGTTCCACTCTTCGGTCTTCAGCTTGAGATAGCCGGAAACGAACGCGTCGCCGAGGCTATCCTTCAGCACCCTGGATTTTTCCAGCGCCCGCAGCGCGTCCAGCAGGTTGAGGGGCAGCTTCTTGGCGCCCTTCACCTTGTGGCCCTCGGTGTACATGTTGATGTCCAGCCGCCTGCCGGGATCGCGGGCATTGGCCATGCCGTCGAGACCGGCGGCGAGGATGCCGGCCTGAAGCAGATAGGGATTGGCCGCGCCGTCACCGAGGCGGAACTCGAACCGGCCCACATCGGGAATGCGGATCATGTGGGTGCGGTTGTTGCCCGTATAGGTCACGGTGTTGGGTGCCCAGGTGGCCCCGGAAATGGTGCGCGGGGCGTTGATGCGCTTGTAGGAATTCACCGTCGGGTTGGTCAGCGCGCACAGTGCGTCCGCGTTGTGGATGAGGCCGCCGATGAAGTTGTAGCCGAGCGTTGACACGCCCAGCTGGCCCTTGGGGTCGGAAAAGGCGTTCTTGCCCTTCTTCCAGAGCGAGACGTGGACATGGCAGCCCGAGCCCGTGAGGTTGATGAAGGGCTTCGGCATGAAGGTGGCGCGCATGCCGTGGGCTTCGGCGATGCTCTTCACCATGTATTTGAAGAAGACATGCCGGTCGGCGGTGACGAGGGCGTTGTCATAGTTCCAGTTCATCTCGAACTGGCCGTTGGCGTCCTCATGGTCGTTCTGGTAGGCGCCCCAGCCCAGCGTGAGCATGCTGTCGCAGATCTCCTTGATGACGTCGTAGCGGCGCATCAAGGCGGACTGGTCGTAGCAGGGCTTGTCGGCAGTGTCGGACGCGTCGGAGAGCGTCTTGCCGTCCGGGGAGATCAGGAAATACTCGCACTCGACACCGCTCTTCATCTCGTAGCCGAGCGCCGCTGCCGCTGCGAGCTGGCGCTTGAGCACCGTGCGCGGGCCTTGCGCCACTTCCTCCCCGTCCATGACGAGGTCGGCGGCGAGCCAGCCCACTTCCGGCTTCCAGGGAAGCTGGATCAGCGAGGAGGCGTCGGGCACCGCGAACAGGTCGGGATCGGCGGGTGACATGTCGAGCCAGGTGGCAAAGCCGGCAAAGCCGGCGCCCGCCTTCTGCATGTCCCGGATGGCGGAGGCGGGGACGAGCTTGGCCCGCAGCGCGCCGAACAGGTCCACATAGGAGATGAGGAAATACTTGATGCCCCGTTCCTTGGCGACGGCTTCAAGGTCGGATGTGGCGGTGAGCGAGGCGCGCCCTTCGGGCTCGCGCACGTGGTCTGGCAAGCGGATCATGGTCACGTCCTCTGGAGGTTGTCATTTTTGAGCCGCCGCGCCGTCGAGGGCGCGGCGGAAGAGACGCAAGATCAGTACCCGGTGCGGCCGGGAATCCACTCCGTGCCCGCCAGCGGCACGCCGGCCATGGCGGCCGCTTCCACGGTGAGGGAGACGAGGTCCTCGGGCTCCAGATTGTGCAGATGGCTCTTGCCGCAGGCGCGGGCGATGGTCTGCGCCTCCAGCGTCATCACGCCGAGATAATTGGCGAGCCGCCGCCCGGCCTTCACCGGGTCCAGACGCGACCAGAGCGCCGGGTCCTGCGTGGTGATGCCCGCCGGGTCGCGGCCCTCGTGCCAGTCGTCATACGCGCCTGCGGTGGATCCGAGCGCCTGGTATTCGGCCTCATATTGCGGATCGTTGTCGCCCAGCGCCACGAGGGCGGCGGTGCCGATGGCGACCGCATCCGCCCCCAGTGCCAGCGCCTTCGCCACGTCCGCACCGTTGCGGATGCCGCCGGAGACGATGAGCTGCACCTTGCGGTGCATGCCGAGGTCGCGCAGGGCCTGCACGGCGGGGCGGATGGCGGCGAGGATCGGGATGCCCACATGCTCGATGAACACGTCCTGCGTGGCGGCGGTGCCGCCCTGCATGCCGTCCAGCACCACCACGTCCGCGCCCGCCTTCACGGCCAGCGAGATGTCGTAATAGGGGCGGGAGGCGCCGACCTTCACATAGATGGGCTTCTCCCAGTCGGTGATCTCGCGCAGTTCCTCGATCTTGATTTCGAGGTCGTCCGGGCCGGTCCAGTCCGGATGCCGGCAGGCGGAGCGCTGGTCGATGCCCTTGGGCAGGGTGCGCATGGCGGCGACGCGATCAGAGATCTTCTGGCCCAGCAGCATGCCGCCGCCGCCGGGCTTGGCGCCCTGGCCGATCACCACCTCGATGGCGTCCGCCTTGCGCAGATCGTCC
This sequence comes from Rhizobiales bacterium 12-68-15, assembly GCA_002279855.1. Taxonomy (GTDB): domain Bacteria; phylum Pseudomonadota; class Alphaproteobacteria; order Rhizobiales; family Xanthobacteraceae; genus Aquabacter. The sequence goes on along the minus strand of NCCY01000178.1, from coordinate 2,907 downwards.
GGGTTCATGCCGTAGCGCGAGGGGAGATATTGATAGACGAGGATGGAGGAGTGGCCGCGCTCCTCCTGCGTCATGCCGCCATCGCCCGTGGTGGTGGACGTACCCATGGCCGAGGCGCCACGGCCGAGCGCTTCCTTCGCCGGAGCGGAGAGGGCGCCGAAGCTCATGCCGGCGATGGTGACCGGGGTCTTCAGGTGGATCGGCTTCTTCGCGAAGCGGGTGCCGAGCACCACGTCCGTCCCGCACTTCTCGCGATAGCCTTCCAGCGGATAGCGGGAGACCGAGGCGCCGAGGAACAGCAGGTCGTCGAAATGGGGAAGCTTGCGCTTCGTGCCGCCGCCCCGGATGTCATAGATGCCGGTTGCCGCCGCCCGGCGGATTTCCGCCAAAGTGTGCGGATCGAAGGTGGAGGAGAAGCGGGGCAGGGTGCGGGGCGTGTTGTTCTGGGAGGTCATGGTTTCCCTCGCGTCTCAATAGGCGCCGGCATTGTCGATGTGGAAATTGTAGAGCTGACGGGCGGACCCGTAGCGCTTGAACTCCCCGATATCGACCGTGCCCGCGAGGCCGGCGGCCTCCAGCTTTTCCTGCAGAAGCTTGCGGTGCTCGTCCCGCAGCTCCTTCTCGATGCAGTCGGCGCCGAGGCTCTTGACGCTGCCGCGCACGAACAGCTTCGCCTCATAGAGGCTGTCGCCCAGCGCCTCGCCGGCATCGCCGAACACGATGAGGGCGCCGGCCTGCCCCATGAAGGCGCTCATATGGCCGACCGAGCCCTTCACCACGATGTCGATCCCCTTCATGGAGATGCCGCAGCGGGCGGAGGCATTGCCGTCGATCACCAGCATGCCGCCATGGGCGGTCGCGCCGGCCGCCTGGCTGGCATCGCCCTTCACATGGACGAAGCCGCTCATCATGTTCTCGGCCACGCCGACACCGGCATTGCCGTTCACGATCACGCGGGCCTGCTGGTTCATGCCGGCGCAGTAATAGCCCACATGCCCGTCCACCTCGATGGTCACCGGGGCGTTGACGCCGGCGGCGAGCGCGTGGCGGCCGTTGGGGTTGATGACGCGCCACAGCCGGGCATTGGTCTCGCCGGTGGCCTTGTGGAGCGCGGAATTCAGCTCGCGCAGCGGCGCCTGGGCGAGATCGAAGGTGATGTCGGGGCTGGCGGTCATGCGGCGCGGTCCCAGAAATAGACGGTGGCGGGTTCGGGCTCGAACACCTTTGCGTTCGCGATGCCCGGAAGATCCACGAGGGCGCGGTATTCCGAGCCGAAGGCGACATAGCGGTCGGTCTCGGCCATCACGGCGGGCTTGCAGGCGATGGGATCGCGCAACACGCCAAAGCCGCTTTCGGTGCCGACCACGAAGGTGAAGAAGCCGTCGAGATCCTTCAGGCCCGCTTCCAGCGCTTCTCCGAGCGAGGCGCCCTGCCGCATGCGCCAGGTGAGGTAGCCGGCCGCGACCTCGCTGTCATTGTCGGTGGCGAAGGCGATGCCCTCGCGCTTCAGCGCGCGGCGCAGGTCGTTGTGGTTGGAGAGCGAGCCATTGTGCACGAGGCACTGGTCGGCACCCGTGGAGAAGGGGTGGGCGCCGGCCGTGGTGACCGCGCTCTCGGTGGCCATGCGGGTGTGTCCGATGCCGTGGGTGCCGCTCATCTTCGAGAGGTCGAACCGTGCGGCGACATCGCGCGGCAGGCCGGTCTCCTTGAAGATCTCCATGCGCGTGCCGGAGCCGACCACCGCCACATCGGGATGCCGGGCGAGGGCGGCGCGCACCTCCGCCTCATGGTCGGCGGGCACCTCGATCACCGCATGGGTGGAGCGCACGGTCAGCTTCGGCGTGCCGCCGGAGGAGAGCGAGAGGGAATTGGCGAGGCCCTGGAAATCATAGCCCTCGGTCGCCCGCAGGGACAGCTTCACATGGCCCGCATCGCCCTGGCCATAGACAACGAAGCCGGCGCTGTCCGGTCCGCGATCGGTCATGACGCAGAGCATGGACGCCAGCATGGCGCCAAGCTCGGGCTCCAGCTTGGGGTCTTTGAGGAAGATGCCGACAATGCCGCACATGGGGCGCTCCGGGCCGCAGGAATGTGTCCCTGATAGGTACGGCGGGCGCGGGTGGAAATCAATCGGCGGCGAATAATTTTTTCTTCATAAGAAAATCAGCGGGCGTCGCGGGCATAGACGATGACGGACAGATAGGTCATGGGCGTCACCATCAGGCTTTCCGGCCCGTGGGCGGCGCCGGAATCGAACATCAGGGAATCACCGGGACGCAGGTGATAGGTCCGGTCCGCGTGGCGGTAATTCACCTCGCCGGTCAGCATGTAGATGAACTCGACGCCCGCATGCCGGAATTCGGTATAGGGCGCCGCCCCCTGCGAGAGGGTGATGAGATAGGGCTCCACCACGATGTCGCCGCCGAGCCCGTGGCCCAGCAGTTCGTATTGATGGCCCACCTTGGTGCCGCGCCGCTCGATGATGACGCCTTGTCCGGAGCGCACGAAGGAGCAGTCACGCCGCTCCTCGAAGGCGGAAAACAGCGTGGTGATCGGCACATTGAGGGCGCTGGCGATGGACTGGAGCGTGCCCAGCGAGGGGGAGATCTGCCCGTTCTCGATCTTGGACAGCATGCCGATGGAGATGCTGGCGGCTGCGGCGAGGTCGGAGACCGTCAGGTCGAGCTGGCGACGCAGGGCGCGCACCTGCACCCCCAGCGCCTCTTCCAGCGTGCCGTCCCGCGCGGCCGGCGCGCCCGAGCCGGTGACAAAGTCCGCGCTCTCGGACGCCTTTTCACCGGCCACCGCCCTGCTCTTGCGATCCGCCACTGAGGCTCACCTTCTTTTCCACTGAGGAAACTATAGCGCGTTTGAGCCGGCGCGAAACCGCTTTCGAAAGGGCAGGAG
>NCCY01000177.1 GCA_002279855.1 Rhizobiales bacterium 12-68-15 | reverse complement strand
TCGCGCCAGGCGGCAGCGATGGCGCGCTGGTCGGTCTTTTCTCCATACACCAGCATGCGCAGGGTCATGAAGGCGATCCGGATGTCGAGGCTGAAGCTCGCATTGCGGATATACCAGAGATCCATCGTCGCCTTGTCCAGCGCGCTCACCTGACGGCCGCCATTGACCTGCGCCCACCCGGTGAGACCGGGGCGAACCGCAAGCCGCCCGGAGAAGGCGGGCGACTGGTCCACCGGCAACAGCGGGCGCGGGCCGACGAACGACATCTGGCCCACCAGAATGTTGAACAGCTGGGGAAGTTCGTCCAGGCGGGAACGGCGCAGGAAGGTGCCGATGCGGGACACGCGCTCGGCCTCGGGGACACGATGGCCCTCGCCATCATGCGCGGCGCGCATGGTGCGGAACTTGTAGAGCCGGAGCCGTCGGCCGCAGGCTCCGGGCCGCTGCTGCCAGAACACCACCGGCTGGCCGATATCCAGCATGACCAGCAGCGCCACCACCAGCATCAGGGGAAGGGTGGCAACGATGAGCACAAAGGCGACAACGAGGTCGAACAGCCGCTTCCACCGCCAGTAGGGTCGCGACAGGACCGCATGGTCGAGCACATTGCGCAGGGAGGGAAGCGTGTCGCCGGGACCGCCAGACCGCATGACAGAGGCTGCACTGGCGGGAACCGGCGCCGGGCGCTCGCTGAAGCCGAGACGCTCGGAGAAATAGTCCACCCGCACCTCGGTGCCATTCTCCACGGCCTCAAGGGCCTCGCGAATGGCAGGCGAGAGTTCGCTTTGTGTCAGCGCGACGACAATACGGTCGACGCTGACGCCATGAACGTCCAGTTGCCGCAGGATCGCCGCCACATCTTCCGGGAGGCCAAGGATCGGAACGCCCTGCAGGAGCCCGCCGCGGTGCCGGTCGCTGGCCCCGAGCACTCCGACCACGTGCATCCTGTCGGCTGCGAACTCGTTTGCAGACCGCACGAACAAGGCCGCGACCACATTCAGGCCGACGATCAGCACCTGCTCGCCCGGGAGGCGCTCCGGATTTGCCCCGGCGCGGGGGCGCGATCGCATTTCATGCACAAAGCGCAGGCTGGCGCGCACAGCGCCCAGAAGGCCGACCGCGAGGATGAAATGCAGGATCGGAATGGCGCGCGCGAGGCCCTCAAGGCGATTGAAGGCGAAGGTCAGGGTCGTTGCGGCGAGAACCACGAGAAGGCTGGCGGCACCGATCCGCAGGAAATCCCCGAACGTGCTGTAGCGCCAGAGGCTTCGATTGATGCCCAGGATCGGAAAAAACAACAGGCCCGCAACGAAGGAGAAGCCGATATACGGCCCCATGCTTTCGAAGTGATTGTATGAAAAATCAAAATTGTCCCTGATAAGCAGAGCCAGATAGCCCGCCAGCAGAAATGCCGCAAGATCGATGGCCAGCAACCGCAATGCTCGCATCTACCGCCCCCAGGCTTCCTTTCAGCGCGCGCGCCCAGGAATATTCATCAAGCTCCCGCCAATCATGGTGCACCGCAACAGAAACACCCCAAGGGCGGGAGGACTAAGCTTATCCGAAATCGCCTGACAGCGACCACAGCATCGCCATTCTAGCGCAATATCGGAATCCAATTCCTACCGAATTGACTTTTATTTTGGATCTAAACTGCCGCACCAGACTACTTGGCAGTCTCTAGCGTGTCTAAGCCTCCTGTGCAACTCAATCGACAGTGCATCCAAAATGTTTCCCAAGGCGTTAACAGCGGCATCCGCCTGGATACAAGAACTCCGATCACATGACTGATAGTTCAGTCGGGTGTTTCGCGTCTGATTCCTGGTTGAGCATAACCTGTCATTGCACAGGCGCAGCAGACACATTTTGGTCGTTGCGCACTGCGAAACACCGCAAGATGCCGCCCTGCGGGCAGCGCTCAGGCGATCTCCGCCTCCAGCCGGTCGGCGATCGTGGTCAGCACCTTGACCCGTGCCCACCGCTTGTTTTCCGCTTCCACAAGGGTCCAGGGCGCATAATGTGTGCTGGTACGGTCCACCATGTCGGTGACGGCCGCGTCATAGAGCGGCCATTTGGCCCGGTTGCGCCAGTCCTCGGGCGTGAGCTTGAACCGCTTGTATCCCACCGTCTCCCGCTCCTGGAAGCGGCGCGCCTGCTCCTCGGGCGTGATGGCCAGCCAGAACTTGGCCACCACATAGCCCGCCTCGTTCAATTGATGCTCGAAATCGTTGATCTCGCCATAGGCGCGCGACCATTCCGCAACCGGGGTGAACCCCTCCACGCGCTCGACCAGAACCCGGCCATACCAGGAACGGTCGAATACGGCCACATGGCCGCGCTTCGGGATGGAGCGCCAGAACCGCCACAGATAGGGCCGCGCCCGCTCCTCGTCGCTGGGAGCGCTGATGGGGTGCACGCGGAACCGGCGTGGATCGAGCGCTTCCCGCAGCCGCATGATGGTGCTGCTCTTGCCGGCGGCGTCGCTACCCTCGAACACGCAGATCAGTCCGCCGTCCCGGAACCTACGGCTTGAGGTGAGCCGCGTGATACGGGCCTGCTCCTGTTCCAGCCGGGTGCGATAGGTGTTGTCGTCCAGTGCCAGCGTGTAATCGAGCGTGGCGAGCAGGCTCGGCGTCGGCAAGAGTGCGACCGGCTCAGCCGGCTGCTGCGGCGGGGAGGGTTCCGCCGGTACGTCAGGCGTCTCCGGCTCGGTCGCCCTGCGCAACGCCGCCAGCATCGCATCGCCCACCATGGCATCGCGGTAGCGGGCATCGGCAGCGGGCACGATGATCCAAGGGGCCTCGGCGGTGGAGGTCAGCCGGAACGCTTCGGTGGCGGCCTCGTCCAGCCGCTTCACCTGCTTTCGGCTCTTGAATTCCGACCATTCCGTCACGATCGGGCGCTCGGCCGGATGCGCCTTCAGCGCCGAGAACTGGCTCAGGGCTTTTTCAGGATCCATCGCCAGCCAGAGCTTCAGGAGAAATACGCCCTCCCGCCACAGCATCCGCTCGAACCGGTTGATCGCTTCCAGTTGCACGACGAAGTGCTCGCGGTCGTCCTTGCCGGCCACATGGCGGGAGAGCACATCATGATACCAGGAGCCGAGCACAATGCCGATTTCACCATTGGCCGGCATGTCCCGCCAGTAGCGCCACATGGCGGGGCGCGCGCGCTCCTCGTCGGTTGGCGCCTCATAGGTGAGGGTCACCAGCTTGCGGGCATCGAGCCAGCCGTAAAGCTGGTTTAGAACCGCGCCCTTTCCCGCGCCGTCCGCGCCGTTCAGCAGGACGAGGATGGTGCGCTTCCTGCCGGCGATCTGCTCGGCCTGGGCATCGAGGAGGTCTTCGCGGAGTTTTGGCTCCAGGGCCTTGAACGCCGCCTTGTCGAGACGGTGCTCAAGCTTCATCGAATCGAACATGATCTGCCTTGAAGCAGTTCCCCCATCCCGCCGGTCAGCGTCGGCCCGCGCGGGGACGGTGTCAAGGTCATGGGGCGGCGCGGCGCCGCCGGGGCTCATCGACCTGCCGGCAGGTAGCTTTCGCCATTTGCTCCGTCCGCCGCTGCCGGGTTCACGCGGATCTTGGAGAACTGGATGTCGCCGGAGGCATATTCCTCCGATGCCGACCGCGAATCATGCAGCAGGCGGATGATCTGGGTCTGGCATCCCGTCGGCGGGACGGTGAACGGGAACTCGAACCCCTGCCAGCCGCGCCGCGAACCGAACAGCTGGCTGGACTGGCCCAGCAGGTTGCTCTTGGGGAAGCAGCGCACCTCCCACACCATGCCGCGCTTCGCGCTCATGGTGCCAAATTGCTGGCCTTCGAACATGTAGCTGCCGGGCCGGAGGAACACCACCTGGCTGACACCGCCGAACCGCACGCGGCCGACCCCGAAATCGGTGCGGATGGCGCGAGCCTCCGGCTCGTCCTTGAGCCGGACGATGCGCACGTTGACATTGCGCCCCCGGGTGATGCGCCAGTCGAACGGAGTGCCGCTGGGATCGGCGGCGAAGTCCGCATTGTTCACGGGCAGAAGCCTCGCAAGCTCCTCGTCGCTGAGCAGCTGGAGCCAGACATTGTAGCTGCCCTGCGGATCCTTCGCGTTCTGCAGCCGCGCCAGCAGATAGGGTGTCAGCTCCGCCGAGCTGGCCGGGCTTCCGGCCTGCTTCATGGCCAGGAACAACTCGACGCCGTCATCACTGCTCACCTTGTCCCCCAGCGACTGAAGGAAGGCCGTCCGCCACGGCGGCTTCTGCTTCAGCACGTCCACCAGCGCGGCGCGCGCATCGGGATCCGAGAGCATGGGGGTGAGGTAGCTGGACGTATAGGAATTGAGCGCCGGCGTGTTCCGCAGCAGGGCATCGGCCTTTTCAAGCGCATCGGCAAAGGCGCGGCGCTCATAGGCCTCGATCAGCAAAGTGAATGTCGCGACCGGCTCGCGGCGCGACAGGGCGAATGCGTTGAGCATCGCCGTCCGTACCTCGTCGGGGGTCTCCTCCGCCTCGCCCAGCAGGCGATAGGCCTCGGCAGTGAGCGGAGCGGAGCGCAGGACCGCCCGTGCGCGATCACGGATATCAGCCCGCAGATGCTGCAGATCGGCGCCGGGCGTGGTGGCGGGCTCTGCGGCGTCCGGATCCTCCGGCGTTTCGGCATCGGGGCCTGCATCGGCGTCTGCGTCACCTCCCGCTTGCGTCGCCGACGAGCCGCTGGCGGCGCCGGAACGGCCGGCCGGCGCCGCAGCCTTGGCATCGGCAGGCGGGGGATGGAGCAGCGCGGTCATCTCGCGCCGGTCGTCCCGCGCGATCTGCAGGAGGCTGCTCGGATGGCCGGGCGACACCGCAAGGGCCAGCCGGGGGGCCACGGGGGCGAGCGCCACCGGCAGCGAATTCATCGCGACAAGCAGAACACAGGCGATTGCGAGCACTGCGAAACCGATGGCGCGCCGGGGATGGGCGGTAAGCGCCGTTCGCAGCCCCTGCCAGACACCTCCGACGCGCAGCCGCGGCAGGCGGGGCCGGCGCAGCCAGGAAAAGCGACCCGGCTTTTGCGGGCGCCGTGCGCCGGGGCGCGGGCCACGGGCGGGAGGGATGAAGCCGGACGGGAAATTCACAGCCTGCCTCTCAGGAAACCGAGGATGCGGCGCCAGAAGCTGACGGGCTGGAGGTCATGGGCGCGGGGCCAGCCTGCCGCCTGCGCCTCGGGCGAGGGAACCGGCCCCCGCATGAAGCCGCGCCCCATGGACCGCAGCCCCATGGACCGCACGCCCATACGTGGGCCCTTGTGCCGGCTTGCGAAGGGCTTTGCGGCGCCGTTCCGGTGGGTCGGTCCCGGCGGGGGCGCTGCCGCGAGGGCACGCTTGGCATCATAGGCGGTGCGGCGATCGTCGGATTTCAGGTCCTCCCAGGCGCGGGAGACCCGGCCGGCGAACACGTCCCGGTCGATGGCGACGCTGGAGCGCTGGCTTTTGCGGTCCGGATGCAGCCAGCGCATCATCAGCGCCATGTTGCGGCGCAGTTCCGCATGCGAGGATACCGGTGATCCGCCGAGGATGCGGTAGCTGTCCGCATGGCGGTCCAGCAGAATCTGCTCGATATAGAAGGCGGCGGCCTCCTCAAGGAAATGATCGGGATATCCGGTGCGCCGGCGCGCTTGCTCGATCGCCGCCGCGTCCGCATTCGCCACTTCCAGCAGGAAGGGGATGTCCGGCGGCAAGCCCGCGCGCCGGGCCTGGCGGACGGAGGCCGGATCCCTCAGGAGCGCGAGTGCCGCTGCCATCGCGTCGCGGGGCGGCATGCTCAGGCCGCCACGTTGGTGTCGGCCTTGGGCGTCTGCGGGGCCTCCGCCACGGCGGGTGGCTTGCCGTACGAATAGGCATCATCGCCGCCATAGCCGTATGCGCTACCGTAGCCGTAGCCATAGCCGTAGCCATAGCTGGTGGCCCGGCTGTCATATTTGGTGAGCACGATGCCGACCGGCGCGGCACGGGCCATCTGCAGGCGGTTGAGCGCGCCCCGGATCATGCCCCGGCGGGCCTGCCCCGCGCCCACCACGAAGATGGTGCCGGAGGCGGCCGCGCCGAGAAGCTGGGC
>NCCY01000176.1 GCA_002279855.1 Rhizobiales bacterium 12-68-15 | reverse complement strand
AGGGCGTCCTTGTCGGCATCGGAATAGACGGCGACCGTCTTGATGCCCATCTTGCGCGCCGTCTTGATGACGCGGCAGGCGATCTCGCCCCGGTTTGCGATCAGGATTTTCGAGAACATCGTTGTCTGTCCCCTCGGCGCTTGGCGCCAGATATTCGTTCCGTTGCACCTCCCGCATTCCCCTTCCCCGACACGTGCCCGCAAAGGGGGCAGGGTGTGTGGGGCGGGCAAAGCGGACAAATCCCTCTCCCGCTTGCGGGCGAGGGTCGGGAGGGGGCCGCCTTAGAGCGGCAGGTTGTCGTGCTTGCGCGGGGGCTGTTCCACCTTCTTGGAGCGCAGCATGGCGAGCGCGCGGGCAAGGCGCCTGCGGGTGGAGTGGGGCATGATGACTTCGTCGATATAGCCCCGCTCCGCCGCCACGAAGGGCGAGAGGAACCGCTGCTCGTAATTCTTGGTCTGCGCTGCGATCTTGTCCGGGTCGCCCATGTCGGCACGGAAGATGATTTCCACCGCTCCCTTGGCGCCCATCACCGCGATCTGCGCGGTGGGCCAGGCATAGTTCACGTCGCCGCCCACATGCTTGGAGGCCATCACGTCATAGGCGCCGCCGAACGCCTTGCGTGTGATGACGGTGACCAGCGGCACGGTCGCCTGCGAATAGGCGAACAGCAGCTTGGCGCCATGCTTGATGAGGCCGCCATATTCCTGCGCGGTGCCCGGCAGGAAGCCCGGCACGTCCACGAAGGTGACGATCGGGATTTCGAACGCATCGCAGAAGCGCACGAAGCGCGCCGCCTTGCGGGAGGCGTCCGAGTCCAGCACGCCGGCCAGCACCATGGGCTGGTTGGCGACGAAGCCCACCGTCCGCCCCTCGATGCGGCCGAAGCCGGTGACGATGTTCTTCGCGAAGGCGGCCTGGATCTCGAAGAAGTCGCCCTCGTCCACCACCTTCTGGATCAGTTCCTTGATGTCGTAGGGCTTGTTGGGATTGTCCGGGATCAGGGTGTCGAGGCTGTCGTCGATCTTCAGCGGATCGTCGAAAGAGGGCCATTCCGGCACGCCGGACTGGTTGTTGAGCGGCAGGAAATCGATGAGCCGCCGGGTCTGCAGCAGCATCTCCACGTCGTTCTCGTAGGACCCGTCCGCGACCGATGACTTGGAGGTGTGGACCTTGGCGCCGCCCAACTCCTCGGAGGTGACGGTCTCGTTGGTCACCGTCTTCACCACCTCCGGGCCGGTCACGAACATGTAGCTCGTGTCGCGGACCATGAAGATGAAGTCGGTCATGGCCGGGGAATAGACGTCGCCGCCGGCGCAGGGGCCCATGATGAGGGAAATCTGCGGGATGACGCCGGAGGCCGCCACGTTGCGCTTGAACACCTCGCCATAGCCGCCTAGCGCCGCGACGCCCTCCTGGATGCGGGCGCCGCCGGCATCGAACAGGCCGATGATGGGTGCGCGGGTCTTCAGCGCCATGTCCTGGATCTTGGTGATCTTGCGGGCATGCTCTTCGGAGAGGGCGCGGGTCTTCAGCGCCATGTCCTGGATCTTGGTGATCTTGCGGGCATGCTCTTCGGAGAGGGAGCCGCCGAACACGGTGAAGTCCTTGGCGAAGACGAAGACCTGCCGGCCGTTAACCGTGCCCCAGCCTGTGACCACGCCGTCGCCGGGGATCTTCTGGTTCTCCATGCCGAAATCGACGCAGCGATGCTGGACGAAGGTGTCGAATTCCTCGAACGAGCCGCGATCCAGCAGAAGCTCGATGCGCTCGCGGGCGGTGAGCTTGCCGCGCGCATGCTGCGCGTCGATGCGCTTCACGCCACCGCCGAGCGCCGCGATGGAGCGCCGGCTTTCGAGTTCTTCGAGAATTTCCTTCATCGCGTTCCCCCGGGCACCCGCCGCAATTGCATTGCCATCACTCTAACCCTGCCGCGACGAAGGAAAAGGCCCCATCTCAAGGATTTCCGGCGAAATACGGCAGCGCCTAACTGCCGCTAGCAAATGCGGTGCGGAATTTGAATATGTAAAAAGTCCATATTGTAATTTGTGAAGAATTCGCATTTCCTGCCGGAGCGGCAGAGGGGCGCACACCGGCAGGAGGCAGGCATGGCAGCGAACGCGCGGCAGAAGGTGTTTGCCGGTCACGCGGTGAGGCGCCTGCGCGAGAAACTTGGGCTCAAGCAGGTGGAACTGGCGCACCGGCTCGGTGTCTCGCCGTCTTATGTCAACCAGATCGAGAGCAACCAGCGCCCCCTCAGCGCCTCCGTGCTCATCGCGGTGTCCCGCACCTTCGGCGTGGACATCACCACCTTCGGTGCGGAAGATCTCGACCGCCTCGTGGCCGACCTGCGGGAGGCGACCGCGGACCCGGTCTTCGGCGATCTGGAAATCGGGCTTCAGGATCTCAAGGCGGTGGCGAACCTGTCGCCCGCCTTCGCCCATGCCTTCCTGCGCATGCATGTCGCGCTCGGCCGCAGCGCCGAATGGCGCGCCTCGCTGGACGATATCCTCACCGTCGGCGCGGCGGGGGAGGGCAAGCTCGTACCCTATGAGGAAGTGCGCGACTATTTCCACTATATCGACAATTACGTGGATGACCTCGATCGCGCGGCCGAGGCGGGCGCGGAGGAAATGGGCATTCTTGCCGGGGCCGATGCCCGCGCCGCCTTCACCGCCCATCTCGCCGCCCGCTTCGGCGTGGAGGTTGAGCCCGCCGGAACGGACCCGGAGGCGCCGCTCTCCCGCTATGATGCCCGCCGCCGGCGGCTGCACCTGTCGGGCATCCTCACGCCTGCCGCCGCCGCCTTCCGGCTGGCGACCACCATCGCCCGGCTGGAGCATGCGGCCCTGATCGATTCCATGGTGGCGCGCGGCAGCTTCCGCAGCGCCACCGCGGGGGATATCTGCCGGCTCGCGCTCTATAATTACTATGCCGGCGCCCTGATGCTGCCCTATGGCCGCTTCCTGCGGCTCGCCCGCACCCGCCGCCACGATCTGGACCGGCTGGCGCTGGAGACGGGAGCCAGCCTCGAACAGGTGTGCCACCGGCTCTCGACGCTCCAGCGGCCGGGTATGAAGGGTGTGCCGTTCTATTTCGCCAAGGTGGACCGCGCGGGAAACATCACCAAGCGCCACAGCGCCACGCGCTTCCAGTTCCCCCGGCTCGGCGGGGCGTGCGCGGTGTGGAATGTCCACCAGGCGTTCGAGAATCCGGGCAGCACGCTGGTTCAGGTGGGGGAGATGCCCGATGGCGTGCGCTATCTGTGCCTTGCCCGCACCGTGCATGCCCCGGCCGCCCGCTTCGGCCAGCCGCCGCGCGTCTATGCGCTGGGGCTCGGCTGCGAACTCTCCTATGCGGAACAGGTGATCCATGCGACGGGGCTGGACCTCAAGTCCGCGCCCGTCGCGCGGCTGGGTGTCTCCTGCCGCATCTGCCCCCGGCAGGATTGCGACCTGCGGGTCTTCCCGCCGCTGGACCGGGAAATCCGCACCGATCCGGACGTGCGCAACGTGGTGCCGTTCACAATTGCCTGAATAAATCGCGGACCTGACTTGAATTCGCCATGCGACCGTAGCGGAAAGGCCATTGTGCCACGGTCACATCTGCGAAAGCCGGAATGCAGGTCGCCGTGACATGCCGTAACCGGACGGTGGCCTGAAGGCTGCAGGGTGGAGTGCCATGAACAAGGCGGTGTGGGCGTTCTGTATAAGTGTGAGCATGGCGGCCGGCGCGACCGCCGCCGCTGCGGCTCCGGGTTTCACCACCGGCAATGTCAACATGCGGACCGGACCGGACACGGCCTATCCGCGCGTGACCGTCCTGCCGGAGGGCGTGCCCGTGGAGATTGCGGGCTGCCTCGACAACCAGTCCTGGTGCGATGTGGTCTACGGGCCTTATCGGGGCTGGGTGTTCGGCGACTATCTCGCGGTCATGTATGGCGACCAGCCGGTGCTGGTGCCGGAATATGCGCCCGTGGTGGGTATTCCGGTCGTCGGCTTCAATTTCGGCAATTACTGGAACCGCTATTATCGCGGTGCGCCGTGGTGGGGGCAGTATGGGCGCTGGCAGTCCTATGCACCGCGTCCCCGGCCGGGATGGGGTGCGCCACCGCCCGGTCCCGGCCCCCGTCCCCCCGGCTGGTGGACCCCCGGCTATCGTCCGCCGCCTCCCGGCCCCGGCTGGCAGGGCGGCCCTCCGCCCGGCCGCGGTCCTGGCTGGCAGAACGGTCCGGCCTACGGTCCCGGTCCCAACTGGCAAGGTGGTAACAATCGTCCGCCCCCGCCGCCGAACTGGCAGGGTGGTAACAATCGGCCGCCTCCGCCAGCGGGTCCGCCGCCGAACTGGCAGGGGGGCAACAATCGGCCGCCGCCTGATCGGCAGCCCGGCTGGAACGGGCGCCCGCCCGGAGGTCCCCCTCCCGGAGGCCCGCCGCAGGCTGGTCCGCCTCCGGGACGGCCCCCGCAAGCCGGCCCGCCGCCCGGCCGTCCGCCGCAGGGAGGGCCGCCTCCGGGCCAGCCGCCCCAAGGCGGCCCGCCTCCGGGCAGGCCTCCCCAGGCTCCCCCGCCTCAGGCTGCGCCTCCACCCCCGCCGCCGCCCCAGGCTGCCCCGCCGCCTCAGGCGCCCGTTCAGGCCGTGCCGATCATGCCGAGGCCCGGCGGGCGTGGCCCCGATCGCCCCCAGTGCCCGCCCGGACAGCCCTGTCCGCCGCCGCGCTGACGAAAACAGCGCCTCGCCATCCCGGCGAGGTGCTTCCCTCCGCAACCGTTGCGGTCTAATGGCTGATGCCATGTCGAACCCTGTCTTTCGCTTCGCACCGTCGCCCACCGGCCTGCTTCATGTGGGCAATGCCCGCACCGCCCTGCTGAACGCGCTGCTCGCGCGCCGGACGGGAGGGCAGTTCCTGCTGCGCTATGACGACACCGATGCCGCCCGCTCGCAGGACGTGTTCGCGGAGGCGATCGCGCAGGACATCGACTGGCTTGGCATTCCGCCCGACCGTATCGAGCGCCAGTCCGCGCGGCTGGGCATCTATGCCGCCGCCGCCGAGCGGCTGAAGGCGCTCGGGCGCCTCTATCCCGCCTATGAGACAGAGGAAGAACTGGACCTGAAGCGCGGCCTGCAGCGCGCGCGGGGCCTGCCGCCGGTTTACGACCGTGCCGCACTCGCTTTGACACCGGACGACCACGCCCGCTTCGCGTCACAGGGGCGCCTGCCGCACTGGCGGTTCCGGCTGGAGCATCGCACGGTCACCTGGGATGACGGCGTGCGCGGTCCGCAGCATGTGGACACGTCCAGCCTTTCCGACCCTGTGTTCGTGCGCGCGGACGGCACCTTTCTCTACACGCTCACGTCGGTGATCGACGACATCGAGTTCGGTGTCACCGACATCGTGCGCGGCGAGGACCATGTGACCAACACAGCGGTCCAGATCGAGCTGTTCGCGGCACTCGGCGCGCCGCCGCCGCGCTTCGCGCACCACAATCTGCTGACCCTGCCGACGGGGGAGGGGCTCTCCAAGCGCCTCGGCCATCTCTCGCTGCGCGCACTGCGCGAAAGCGGGCAGGAGGCGCTGGCGGTGGCCGCCGCTGCCGTGCTGGTTGGGACCTCCGAAGCGCTCGCGCCGGTGGAAAGCCTTGCGGACCTTGCGGCGCGGATCGACCTGTCCCGCATCTCCCGCGCGCCGGCCCGGTTCGATCCGGAGGAGCTGAAGACCCTCACGGCCCGAACCCTCCATCACCTGCCGTTCGAGGCGGTGGCGCACCGGCTGGAAAACGCCGGCATCGGCGGCGGTGCCGACTTCTGGATGGCGGTGCGCGGCAATCTCACGGTCTTCGCCGATGCGCTGGACTGGTGGGAGATTGTCCACCGCCAGCGGCCCGGCGTGATCGAGGCGGAGCAGGCGGAGTTCTTGCGCGACGCTGCAGCCCACCTGCCGCCGGAGCCCTGGACTGCGGACACCTATGCGGCTTGGATCGCGCAGGTGAAGTCCGCTAGCGGGCGTGGAGGAAAGGCACTGTTCCGTCCCATTCGCCTGGCCTTGACCGGCCGGGAGCATGGTCCCGAACTGGCGGCTCTGCTACCCTTGATGGGGCGGGTCCGGGTTTGCGCGCGCCTTTCCGGCGAGAGTGCTTGATGGTTATATAATACATATTCTGCGGGGATTCGCATGGTCAGGGCCGTTTGGGCTGCGTTCGCGGCATCTGTGTTGATTTCGGGTCCGGCGCAGGCGCAGTCGGCTGTCGGCTCTGACACGCCCGCGCTCGTGGAGGCGCGCAGCCAGCTTTCCGCTGCCGGGCGCGTCAGCTGGTATCGTGGGGAATACGACGCCTGCACGGAAAAGCCCTCCACGGTCGAAATCGTCGCCTGCATCGACGACCTGACCAAAGCGTGGGATCGCCGGCTCAACGCGGCCTATGGCGCCCTGATGGATGGCCAGACGCCCGAACAGAAGGTGCGGCTGCACGGAGCGGATGCCGACCATGACATCCGCACCAGACCTGTCGATCCGCCCGCTGGACCTGCGCGACCGCGAGGCGTGGCTCTCGCTGTGGCGCGGCTATCAGAACTTCTATGAAGTCGACCTGTCCGCCGCGACCGAAACCGCCTTTGCCCGCATGCTGGAGCCCGGCGAGCCGACCCATGGTGCCCTTGCCTGGCAGGGCGACACGGCGGTGGGTCTGGTCCACTTCATCGCCCACCGCACCAACTGGAGCGTGAGCGACGCCTGTTATCTCCAGGATCTGTTCGTGGCACCGGGCGTGCGCGGCGGTGGCGTCGGCCGGGCGCTCATCGCCCATGTCTATGGGGTCGCTGCGGAGCGGGGATGGTCCGAGGTGCATTGGCTGACCCATGAGACCAATGCCGCTGCCCGTCGGCTGTATGACACGATGGCCGATTGCTCCGGCTTCATCGATTATAGCTGGGTGCCGGGCCGCGACTGACCCGCGGACATCTTTCCATGGGCGGCCGGCGCGCCCATATTGGGCGCATGGCCAAAGCATCCCGTCCCGGCAAGCTCGGCGAGCGCTCGCAGCGCCACTTCGAGCCCGCGCCGACCCAGACCCTTGATCCCAAGCTCGCCGCCTCGCTCGGCCTCAGTGTCGGCGACGATCTCGGCGACTTCCAGGCGGCCGGCGCCTCCGCGACCGTGGCGGCGCTCTCGCGCCTGATCGAGGAGGGGCGGCCGGAGGTGACCGGGCAGACCTGGACGCCACACCGCCCGTCGCGCCCGGACAAGAGCGAGGGTGGCATCCGCTTCGACATGAAGAGCGACTTCCAGCCCTCCGGAGACCAGCCGAAGGCCATTGCTGAACTGTCGAAGCAGGCACGGGCGAATGATCGCGATCAGGTTCTGCTGGGCGTCACCGGCTCCGGCAAGACCTTCACCATGGCCAAGGTGATCGAGGAATTGCAGCGCCCTGCCATCGTGCTTGCGCCCAACAAGACGCTGGCCGCCCAGCTTTACGGCGAGTTCAAGAGCTTTTTCCCCGACAATGCGGTGGAATATTTCGTCTCCTATTACGACTATTACCAGCCGGAGGCCTACGTCCCGCGCACGGACACGTATATCGAGAAGGAATCTTCCATCAACGAGCAGATCGACCGCATGCGCCATGCGGCGACGCGCTCGCTGCTGGAGCGGGACGATGTGATCATCGTCGCTTCCGTTTCGTGCATCTACGGTATCGGTTCGGTCGAGACTTACTCCTCCATGACCTTCAAGCTGGAGGTGGGTGAGCGCATCGACCAGCGCCAGTTGATCGGTGATCTCGTCGCGCTCCAGTACAAGCGCATCCAGTCCGATTTTGCGCGCGGCACCTTCCGGGTGCGCGGCGACAGTGTCGAGATCTTCCCGGCGCACTATGAGGACCGTGCCTGGCGTGTCTCGCTGTTCGGCGACGAGGTGGAGAGCATCGTCGAGTTCGACCCGCTCACCGGCCACAAGACCGGCGACATGAAGAGCGTGAAGGTCTACGCCTCCTCGCACTATGTCACGCCCCGCCCGACGCTGATCCAGGCGATTTCCGGCATCAAGGCCGAGCTGCGGGTGCGGCTGGAGGAACTGAACGCCATGGGCCGCCTGCTGGAGGCCCAGCGGCTGGAGCAGCGCACCCGCTACGACATCGAGATGATGGAGGCGACGGGAAGCTGCGCCGGCATCGAGAACTATTCCCGCTGGCTCACGGGTCGCAAGCCGGGCGAGCCGCCGCCCACATTGTTCGAATATGTGCCGGACAATGCCCTCGTCTTCATCGACGAGAGTCATGTGACCGTACCGCAGATCGGCGCCATGTATCGCGGCGACTTTCGGCGCAAGGCGACGCTGGCGGAATATGGCTTCCGCCTTCCGTCCTGCATGGACAACCGGCCGCTGCGGTTCGAGGAATGGGACGCCATGCGGCCCCAGACCATCCATGTCTCCGCCACGCCCGGTTCGTGGGAGATGGACCGCACCGGCGGCGTGTTCGTGGAACAGGTCATCCGCCCTACCGGCCTGATCGATCCCGAAGTGGATGTGCGCCCCGCCCGCACCCAGGTGGATGATCTGCTGGGCGAGGTGCGGGCCGTGGCGGCGCAGGGCTATCGCACGCTCGTGACCGTGCTCACCAAGCGCATGGCGGAAGACCTGACCGAATATCTGCACGAAAACGGCATCCGCGTGCGCTACATGCATTCGGACATCGACACCATCGAGCGCATCGAGATCCTCCGCGACCTGCGGCTCGGCGCGTTCGACGTGCTGATCGGCATCAACCTGCTGCGCGAGGGTCTCGACATTCCCGAATGCGGGCTGGTCGCCATCCTCGATGCCGACAAGGAAGGCTTCCTGCGGTCGGAAACCTCGCTGATCCAGACCATCGGCCGCGCCGCGCGCAATGTGGACGGGCGGGTGATCCTCTATGCGGATCACGAGACCGGCTCCATGAAGCGGGCCATGGCCGAGACGGCGCGCCGCCGCGAGAAGCAGATGGCGTACAACAAGGAGCACGGCATCACGCCCGAGAGCGTGAAGAAGGCCATCGGCGACATTCTCGGCTCGGTCTATGAGCGCGACCATGTGCAGGTGGATGTCGGGCTTGCAGAAGAGGGGGCCGCCTTCGGGCATAATCTCAAGGCCGTCATGGCGGACCTTGAAAAGCGCATGCGTGCTGCTGCCGCCGACCTCGACTTCGAGACCGCTGCCCGCCTGCGCGACGAGATCAAGCGCCTGCAGGCGACCGAGCTTGCCATTGCGGACGATCCCATGGCCCGGCAGGAGGCGGTGGAGGACAAGTCCGGCGGCTTCCGGGGGCCGCGCAAATATGGCCGCGCCGCAAATCTCCCGCCCGCGCCTGCCGCGCCCCTGCCCAAGGGCCGCACCCGCCGCCCCGTTGCGCCTGCAGGGGAGGACGACACCTTCGTGCCGTCGCGTGCGCGGGGGCCGGACGAGACCCCCCTGTCCGCGCGCCCTTCCGCCAAGGTGGCGAAGCCCTCGCTGGATGACATGGGGCCGGGCACTGACCGGGCCGAACCGCTCTCTGCTCTCGACTGGAGCCCCGGCCCGAGGCCCGATCCGGGCACGAAGGGCTATCGCAAGGGCGGTCGGCGGAAGGGGTGAGGGACAGCGCGACGGCGGCCAGCGGGCAATCAGGTCGGTTCTGTTCGGATCGTCCGCCGCCGCGCCAAAACGGGGGAGGCGATCATGTGCACGCGGACGCTTTATGTCGGGGATGACGGGTTCGTCGCGACAGGCCGGAACATGGACTGGAAGGAGGACATGTTCTCCAACCTCTGGGTGTTCCCCGCAGGCTGCACGCGCTCCGGTGCAGCGGGGCCGAATTCCCTGTCCTGGACCTCGCGATATGGCAGTGTGGCGACCTCCGGCTATGAGGTCGGAACGCCGGACGGGCTGAACGAGAAGGGTCTGGCGGCGAACGCGCTCTATCTGGTGGAATCGGAATATGGCGCGCCGCGCGCAGACCGGCCCGACCTGTCCATCTCCCTCTGGACGCAATATGTGCTCGACATGTACGCCACCGTCGCCGAGGCGGTGGAGGGATTGCGGGCCGAGCCGTTCAACGTCCTCGCCCCGGTCCTGCCCAATGGCGCGCCGGCGGCGCTGCATCTGGCGGTCTCGGATGCCAGGGGCGATTCGGCGATCTTCGAGTATGTCGGCGGCGTCCTCACCATCCATCATGGCCGCGCCTACAAGGTGATGACCAACTCCCCCACCTATGACCAGCAACTGGCGCTGGACGCCTATTGGCGGCAGGTGGGTGGCCTCGTCTTCCTGCCGGGAACCAACCGTGCGGCCGACCGCTTCGCCCGCGCGTCCTTCCTGCTCGACGCCTTGCCGAAAAAGATCGACCCCCATTATATCCGGGGCATTCCGGGCCAGACCTATGAACATCAGGCCCTTGCCGCCGTGTTAAGCCTTCAGCGGGCCGTCAGTGTTCCGCTCGGCATTTCAACCGAGGACCAGCCCAACATCTCGTCGACCATCTGGCGGACGGTTTGCGATCATCGCAACCTGATCTATTGCTTCGATTCCGCGACACGGCCCAATACCTTCTGGGTCGATCTCGCCAAGCTGGATTTCACTCCGGGCGCGCCGATCCGCAAGCTCAGCCTTGAGCATGGAGAAGTCTATGCGGGCGAGGTCTCCGAGCGCTTCGTGCCTGCTGAAGAGCTCAAATGGCTTCGGGCGGGGTGAGGTGCCGGGCTGGCGCTGCGGAGAACTGCTCCCGCAATTCGGCCTGAATTGATCCCCCTTATGGCCCGGTTCGCGCTTGCGCGGGCCGGTCAGGTCGCTGTGCGGTGCGGCCTGGTGCATTTTTGAGTTGTTTCGAGGACAGGGCTTACGATCAGGTGGTTTCACCCGATCGGATCAGGCGCCGGGGGGCCGGCCGGCGCACTCACGTGACCTTCACAAGGGTACACCATGCCGGCACCACTGACGGTTCGCGGGGCCTTTTGCCTCGCCTTTGCCCCCATGCTCGTCGCCGGTTGCGCGACCGCGCCGCTGGATGAAGCGGGCTCGCTCTCCTCCTATTCCGATCTCGCGGCGGCAGACGGCCTGGTCACCAAGACCAAGCTGCGCGTCAACAAGGATGCCGTCCTTGCCGCGAAGACGGTGCGGCTGGTGCCGGCCACATTCTCCGACGCCGCACGCCGGGACGGGGTGTCCGACGCGCAGCGTGCCCTGGTCGCCAATGCGGTGAACAGGTCGCTCTGCGCTGGCCTCAGCGAGCGGTTCGAGGTGGTGTCCGCGTCCGACCCGGCAGACCTGACCGTTCACGCCGTCATCACCCACATGACGGTGACGGACCCCAATGCGGTGGCGGCGACCAAGGTGGCGTCGGTGGCAAAATCCTTCCTGCTGCCCGGCGTTCCCGTCCCCACGCCGCGCCTGCCCATCGGCCTTGGCACACTCTCCATCGAGGCCGAGGCGCGGGCGCGGAACGGCACACAGGATGCGGCGATGGTGTGGGGGCGGGGGGCCAATGCCCTGTCCGGCTCTGCCCGTGTGTCCAATGTGGGCGATGCCTATGAACTCGCAAATGCGTTCGGCGAGGATTTCAGCAAGCTGATGGTGACAGGGGAAAGCCCGTTCAAGTCGCTGTCCGGCCCGCCTTCTGCGGAACGGCTGCAGTCCTGGGCGGGCGGGGCGCCCAAATATGCCGCCTGCGAGGTGTTCGGGCGGGAGCAGGGTGTGACCGGGCTGGTCAGCGGCGCGGTGGGCTTGCCGCCCGAATGGACCGACAAGGGGTCCGGCGCACCCGTGGTGGCAGCGGCTGCCGAGCCTGCACAAGAGGCAGCCCAGTGACCGGCACGCTGGTCTTCAGGGCACGAGGTAATGCCCGTCCCACTCGGCCTTTGGCACGACGGTGCCAAGGGAGTAGGTGAAGCGGGCCACCTCCGTTCCCTCCCCGGCGGTCTCGCAGACATAGGACAGGTGATACCATTTGCCTCCCGAGCGAACCGCCGCGCCCGGGGCGGTCAGGGTGCTGCCATTGGTGCGGGGGTCGGAGAAGGCATAGGCGACAAGTTCGTCCGGGTGCATGTCCCGGTGTTCCCGGTCGATGGTGCCCATGGCCTTGGCGTTGCACCGCTGTTCCATCCGAGCGGCGGGAGCCAGCAGCAGAAGCTCTGCATGCTGGCTCGCCGCGGCGGCAATAGTGGCGGCGAGCGGCGCGCACAGCAGCGCAACCAGTGCGGAAGGCGCGAGGCGAAACATCCGGATCCTCTCGGGGAACAGCGCGGCCGGCAGTCTCGGGCACGGTCCACCTTGGCTGATAAACCAGCCCTCTTGAGACGGCGGATGTGGCAGGATCGCGGCAGGCCTTCCCCGCGTCTTCCGGTGACGCAGCGACGTACTGCCTTTCCGGGCCTAATGGTCGATACCGGATTTGCGACAGCGGGAGCTTGGCCTATGGTCGCGCCTGCGTCATGGGGGCTGTTTAGGGGTCACACTGGTTGCGGCCGGGGCTGTCCATGCCGCACAGCCGAAGACGCTTCTGCCCGGCCGCCTGTCCGTTTGCCTGTTCGCCACCTTTCCTCCATTCGCGGAGAAGACGGCAGACGGCCAGTGGACGGGCTGGGACATAGATTTTCTGAGACGGTTCGCCGACAAGCTGGGCCTCACCTTTGTCCCCGTGCCGGTGGCGGACTATGAGGGCTTCTGGACCCGGCCCGGTGCCGATGCCTGCGACATTGCAGCCTCAGGCATTGCCGATCTGCCCTATCGCCGGCAGGCCACGGGCGAAGCCGGCATCTGGTCCGATCCGTATTATTTCGTCCAGCGCGCCTTCGGCGTCCGGCGGGAGGATGCGGGAAACCTGACCGGCGTGCGCGACCTCGCGGGCCGCACCATCCTCGTGATTGCGGGTTCGACGGCAGATGTTGATGCCCGCACCCGGGTCGCCCGCGCCGGCGTGCCGGACGTGGCCATCATCGGAACATCGGACGATGTGGAGAATGCCCGCCGGGTTCGTGACGGCAACGCACACGATCTGACCATTGCCGGCCGACCGGACATCGCCGGGCCCGGTTCAGGCCCCTCTGGTGCGGGTGCCAACGGTAAAGGCGCGAGCGGCGACGCCCGGCCGGCGGATGATCCGTTCGCATTCGGCTCCGGGCTTGGGACCGTGCAGTATCTGGGTGCGCGACGAGCCCTTCTCCTTTGTCGTGCGCGCACGGTCGGAGGGGGTGGTCGAGGCGTTGAACGCCTTCATCGCCCAGACCCCCTATGGCGGGGGGCGCGGCACAGACGCCTGTCCCAGCACGCCCCGGACCCGATAGAGCGTTCCCCGGTGAGGTACACCGGGTGCGGGTGACGCGCGTGCTTGAGCGCGAGTCTGGCGCGCCTTTGGCCTTACGCCGGGAGGTGCGGGCCGAACCGGAGGCTTCGCCGCCGATGCCGGCGCGACAGATGCGTGCTGCGCTCCGGACACGCGAACGGCCCCGGTTTAAAGCCGAGGCCGCTCAGATCCCGTCAGAAAAAAGGGAGCATTCGCGGCATTGGGACGGGCCAGGCCCGCCCAACCGCCCGCTCCGCTCACTCCCAGTCGGGGGCGCGCTTGCGCTTTCCGGCGGGGGCGGCGTTGTCCTTGCCCTTGCGGGGCCGGGCCTTGGTGGCGTCCTTCGGACCCTTCGGGAAAGGCGCGCCATCGGGGCCGCGCTCGCGGCCGAAGGCGCCCTTCACCTTGGGACGCGCCGGCGCCCCGGCATCATCCGCCGGCGGCCGCTCCACCTTCATGGGGTCATAGGCCGGCTTGCGGGGGCGGGGCGCACGGGCGGGGGCAGCGGCCGCGCCGCCGATCATCGGCTCGATCAGCACATCGCCGCCCTGCGAGGCGCGGGCATTGGTGAGGAAGCGCTCAGCCAGGGCCTCGGCCACCTCGAACACGGTCTCGTTGTCGAAGATGCGGATGGAGCCCACATCCTGCTTGGTCACGTCGCCGCGCCGGCAGATCAGGGGGAGCAGCCATTTC
>NCCY01000175.1:1962-10850 GCA_002279855.1 Rhizobiales bacterium 12-68-15 | reverse complement strand
GCCTGCCGCAGCTTCACAGCTTGCGCAGGCTGACCTCGGCCACTTCGTGGTCGCCGGCCTTGCGCAGGATGAGGTCCGCACGCTGGCGGGTGGGGAGCACATTCTCGTGCAGGTTCGGCAGGTTGATGCGGTTCCAGATGGAGAGTGCAGTGGCCCGCGCCTCCTCCTCCGTCAGCTTGGAATAGCGGTGGAAATAGGACATGGGATCGCGGAAGGCGGTCTCCCGCAGCCGCATGAAGCGCTGCACGTACCAGTGTTCCAGCACATCCTCGTCGGCATCGATATAGACCGAGAAGTCGAAGAAGTCGGAGACGAAGGGAATGCCGGTCCCGTCGCGGGGCAGGCGGCCGGTCTGGAGCACGTTCAGACCCTCGACGATCAGGATGTCCGGACGGTCCACCTCCACCGTCTGGTCGGGCATCACGTCATAGAAGAAATGGCTGTAGAGCGGCGCCCGCACCGGGCGGCGGCCAGCCTTGATGTCGGTGAGAAAGCGCAGCAGGAGCGGCAGGTCGTAGCTCTCCGGAAACCCCTTCTTCTCCATCAGCCCCTCGCGCTCCAGAACGGCATTGGGCAGCAGGAAGCCATCGGTGGTCACGAGATCCACCTTGGGCGTGTTGGGCCAGCGGGCGAGCAGCGCCTGAAGCACGCGGGCGGTGGTGGACTTGCCCGCCGCCACCGACCCCGCGACGCCGATGATGTAGGGCATCTTGCCGTCGCCATTCTGCGAGCCGTGATGCAGGAAGTGGCTCATGGCGCGGAACAGCTTCTGGGTCGCGGCCACATACAGGGAGAGCAGGCGCGAGAGGGGGAGGTAGATTTCCTCCACCTCCTGAAGCGACAGCAGATCGTTCAGGCCCTGGAGGCGAACAATCTCCTCCGTCCGCAGGGGCATGGGCGTGTCCTTGCGGAGTTCCGCCCATTCGTCGCGCGAAAAGGTCCGGTAAGGCGACAGGCCGTGGTTCACGCGCTGGTCCATGGTCAGCTTCCCCGGCATGCCCGCTCAGCCCCGCGCTGCCTTTTCCGCGAGGCCCGACTGGTGCGTGCGACGCGCCAGTTCCGCCTCGACCTCATCAATGGTCACGCCCCGCGCATGGAGCAGGACGGCAAGATGGTACAGCAGGTCGGACGTCTCCGCGACCAGTGCCGCATGCTCTCCGGAGATCGCCGCGATGACGGTCTCCACCGCCTCCTCGCCCAGCTTCTGGGCGCATTTGGCGAGGCCCTTGTCCAGCAGCGTGCGGGTATAGGACGAGCCGTCCTCCGCCGCCGCGCGGATGGCGACGATGCGTTCGAGATCGCGAAGCGCGACACGCGGTTCGGACATGCTCTTTTCCTTTCCCGCGTCTCAGTCGAGCCGCACGGGCAGGCCCGCCGCCGCAAGATGCTGCTTGGCCTCGCGCACCGTGAAGGTGCCGAAATGGAAGATGGAGGCTGCGAGCACGGCGGACGCACCGCCCTCCCGGATGCCGTCCACCAGATGGTCCAGGGTGCCGACGCCCCCGGAGGCGATGACCGGCACATGCACCGCATCGGACACCGCGCGGGTGAGCGCCACGTCGAAGCCGATGCCGGTGCCGTCCCGGTCCATGGACGTCAGAAGAATCTCGCCCGCGCCGAGGTCCACCACCTCGCGCGCATACTGGATGGCATCGAGCCCGGTGGGCTTGCGCCCGCCATGGGTGAAGATCTCCCAGCGGTCGCTCTCGCCCGGTCCGCTCACCTTCTTGGCGTCGATGGCCACCACGATGCACTGCTCGCCGAACTTTTCCGCCGCCTCGCCCACGAAGGCGCGGCGATTCACGGCTGCGGTGTTGATGGACACCTTGTCGGCGCCGGCGTGGAGCAGGGTGCGCACGTCGTCCACGGTGCGCACGCCCCCGCCCACGGTGAGCGGCATGAAGCACTGTTCGGCGGTCCGCTGCACCACATCGAGAATGGTGCCGCGATCCTCGTGGCTGGCGGTGATGTCGAGAAAGGTCAGCTCGTCCGCTCCCGCCGCGTCATAGGCGCGGGCGGCTTCCACCGGATCGCCGGCATCGCGCAGATCGACGAACTTCACGCCCTTGACGACGCGCCCGTCCTTCACGTCCAAGCAGGGGATGACGCGGACCTTCAGCATGGCTCACCCCCGCCCGGCGACGAGAGCAAGGGCCGCGCGCGGATCGAGGCGCCCGTCATAGAGCGCACGGCCGGTAATGGCCCCCGCGAGCTTGTGGGCACGCGGCTCCAGCATGGCTTCCACATCCGCAAGCGAGGCGAGACCGCCCGAGGCAATGACGGGGATGGAGACCGCATCCGCCAGCGCGATGGTGGCCTCCAGGTTGAGCCCCTTCAGCAGGCCGTCGCGGGCGATGTCGGTGTAGATGAGGGCGGTGACGCCGGCATCTTCGAAGCGACGGGCGATGTCCTCGGCGGGCAGGTCCGAGGTTTCCGCCCAGCCTTCCACCGCCACGCGGCCGTCGCGGGCATCAAGCCCCACCGCCACGCGGCCGGGATAGGCCTTGGCCGCATCCTTCACCAGTTGCGGGTCACGCACCGCAGCCGTGCCGAGGATGACGCGGGTGACGCCCTTCTCCAGCCACGCCTCGATGGTCGCCATGTCGCGGATGCCGCCACCGAGCTGCACCGGGATGGAGACGGTCTCCAGGATGCGGTCCACCGCCGCCCCGTTCACCGGACGGCCGGCAAAGGCCCCGTCGAGGTCCACGAGATGCAGGTAGCGGAAGCCAAGTCCCTCGAATTCCCCGGCCTGGCTGGCAGGGTCGCGGTTGAACACGGTCGCCCGCGCCATGTCGCCCTGCTCCAGGCGCACGGCGAGGCCGTCCTTCAGATCGATGGCGGGAAACAGGATCACGGGCGCCACTTCAGGAAGTTGGCGAGAAGGGCCAGACCAAGCTTCTGGCTTTTCTCGGGATGGAACTGGGTACCGGCCACATTGCCGCGCGCGACCATGGCGGTGACGGTGCCGCCATAATCGGTGGTGGCCACGAGGTCCGCCGGATCGGCGAGCTTCATGTGGTAGGAATGGACGAAATAGGCATGCAGGCCGGCAGGGCCGGTGGGAATGCCGTCCAGCAGCGCATGATCGCGCGCCGGGGTCAGCGTGTTCCAGCCCATGTGCGGGATCTTCAGGGCGGGATCGGACGGCGCGATGCGGTCCACCACGCCACCGACCCAGCCGAGACCCGCCGTTTCGCCATGCTCACGGCCGGTCTGCGCGAGAAGCTGGAGGCCGACGCAGATGCCGAGGAAGGGGCGGCCTTTGCCGTGCACCACTTCCTCCAACGCCTCCACCATGCCGTCCACCGCATCGAGGCCGCGCCGGCAGTCGGGGAAGGCACCGACACCCGGCAGCACGATGCGGTCTGCGGCGCGCACGATCTCGGGATCGCTGGTCACGACCACGCGCTCGGCGCCGGTGTCGAGGGCGGCGCGCTCGATCGCCTTGGCGGCCGAGTGCAGGTTGCCCGACCCGTAATCGACAATGGCGACGGTCATGAGGTGCGAGGCTCCGGGAACGAACCAATCACGAAGCCGGGTGCCGTATAGCCGCCCCGGCGGGGGCGGAGCACCACGACTTCGGGGAGGGAAGCGAAGGTGTAGCTCTTGAAGAAGCGGCGCTCCGCCTCGTCACGGGTCGGCGCGCTGACGACGCCCGCCTCGCGATAGCCGAGCCGGCGCGCCTTGCGCAGCCGCAGCGTGGACATTTCGAGGCAGACGAGGAGGTTCAGCCCCATGGCGGCGGCAATCTCCACCGCCGGCGGGGGAGACAGAAGCGCCTCGAGCCCGACGAGGATGCCCCCGAGAACCAGATAGCCGACGAGCGCCAGCCAGAGCCGGAAGCGCAGCAGCCCCAGTGTGGGAAACAGGAACACGAGCAAGAAGGGCCGTTCGCGCACGAACAGCGCGCGCTCGGCCCGGACCTCGTCCGTCTCGCCCGCCTCGTCCTTGATCAGCACGTTCCAAATGGCCATGCCGGCCTCCTCGCCCTGTCGCGATCAGACGCCAAGGGCGCCCTTGGTGGAGGGAATTTCGCCCGCTGCCGCCGGGTCGATCGCCACCGCTGCCCGCAGGGCGCGGGCGAGGCCCTTGAAGCAGCTTTCGGCGATGTGATGGCTGTTCTCGCCATACAGTGTCTCCACATGCAGCGTGACGCCGGCATTGGAGGCGAAAGCCTGGAAGAACTCGCGCACCAGCTCGGTGTCGAATTCACCGATCTTCTGCGTCGCGAAGCTGGTGCGGAAGACGAGGAAGGGGCGGCCGGAAATGTCGAGCGCCACGCGGGTCAGCGTCTCGTCCATGGGCAGGTGCACATCCGCATAGCGGGTCACGCCGCGCATCTCGCCGAGCGCGCGCCGCACCGCCTGGCCGAGCACGATGCCCACGTCTTCTGCAGTGTGGTGGAAATCGATGTGCAGGTCGCCCTGCGCCTCAACTTCGAGATCGAAGCGGGCGTGGCGGCCGAGAAGGTCGAGCATGTGGTCGAGGAAGCCGATGCCCGTGGACACGGCAACCTTGCCCGTTCCGTCCAGATCGACGGACAGGCGCACCTTGGTCTCTTTCGTCTCGCGGACGATTTCGGCCCGACGCATGGGAACCTCCAAGACCGCGACCCGGTCCTGACACTGCCAAAAGGGTTCAGACTGAAGAGCGGCGACTGCACGGCGGAACGCCAGCGAGGATCGCACTTCAAGGCCGCGCCTTCTAGCAGGTCGCGTGCTGCAACGCCATATGGCGGCTTCATGACAGGCGCACCCTCGCGCGGGAGGTGTGACGCGAGGGTATTCAGGCGGAACGCATGACGCCGACCGGCAGCGGCGTGATGGCGGACCACAGCGCCCCGGAGCCGGCGGGGGACCTTGTCCCACCATGCCAGTTATCTCCTCTTGACGGTTGCGGACCACTTCTTCTGGATCGGCTGGCTGCTCAAACGCCGACCTGAAGGGAACTGGCCATGGACCGCTTCGCCACCCATGACGGGCTTCGCCTCGCCTACGACCTTGCAGGCACCGGGCGCCCGCTTCTCATCACCGGCGGCCTCTCGGCGGACCGCTTGTTCTGGGGCCTGACACGCCCCCTGCTGGCGGACCACACGACCCTATGCTTCGACAATCGCGACATCGGCGCCAGCGACCGGGCGAGCGGCCCTTACACCGCCGCAGACATGGCGCGGGACGCTCTGGCGGTGATGGATTCGGCCGGCTGGGACAGCGCCGACGTGCTCGGCCATTCCCTCGGCGGGGCGATTGCGCAGGAACTGGTGCTGATGGCCCCCGAGCGTGTCCATCGCCTCATCCTCGCCAACACCTTCGCGCGGCAGGACGGCTACAGCCGGGAAATCCTCACCCTGCTCAAGCGGCTGCGGCGGGAAATCGCCGATCCCGTGACCTACGTGTCCACCCTCGCAACCTTCACGCTGGGACGCGCCGCCATCGCCGCGATGCCGCTGGACACCATCGCCCGCATGGCGCTGGCCGCCGGCCCGTTGCAGGAAGTGGACGCCTTCGAGCGACAGGCGGACGCCAGCGCCGGCTGCAACACGCTGGGCCGCCTCTCCGCCATCCGCAGCCCGACGCTGGTGATCTCCTCGCCCGATGATCGCTTCTTCGCGCCCGCCTTCGCCCGCGAGATCGCGGATGCCATTCCCGGCGCAAAGCTCCGGGACATTCCCGCCGGCCATTGCCCGATGATCGAGGCGCCCGATCTGTTCGCCCGCGCGGTGCGGGAATTCCTCGCCTGAGCGCGGCCATTGCCGCCCCGTCCATTGCACAGCGCGCGGAACGGCTTAAGTAAGCCTGCGTCACGGAGCCCCGCATGCATTCCCCGGATACCATCTACGGCACAACCATCGTCTCGGTGCGCAAAGGCGACCGCGTCGCCATCGCTGGCGACGGGCAGGTGTCGCTTGGCCAGACGGTCCTCAAATCCGATGCCTTCACCCTGTTCGAGCGGCTGGAGGCGAAGCTGGAGCAATATCCCGGCCAGCTCCAGCGGGCGGCGGTGGAACTCGCCAAGGACTGGCGCACCGACCGCTATCTGCGCCGGCTGGAGGCCATGATGATCGTGGCCGACGCCAACGTGACGCTGGTCCTGACCGGTACGGGTGACGTGCTTGAGCCGGAAGCCGGCGTCGCCGGCATCGGCTCGGGCGGCATGTTCGCGCTCGCCGCCGCACGCGCCTTGCTGGACCGGGAGGATGATCCCGAGGCCATCGTGCGCCGCGCGCTCGAGGTCGCCGCCGACATCTGCGTCTACACGAACCGCAACATCGTGGTCGAAACCGTCGGCTGACCCAGCCACAAGCCGCGCATCACACGCCGGCGCCGACACGCACACATTTTGATGGTGACACAGGCATGAGCGACTTCTCCCCCCGCGAAATCGTGTCCGAGCTGGACCGCCACATTGTCGGCCAGTCCAAGGCCAAGCGCGCGGTGGCGATCGCGCTGCGCAACCGCTGGCGGCGCCAGCAGCTGGAAGGCCAGATGCGCGAGGAGGTTCTGCCGAAGAACATCCTGATGATCGGCCCCACGGGCGTCGGCAAGACCGAGATTTCCCGCCGCCTTGCCAAGCTGGCGGGCGCGCCCTTCCTGAAGGTGGAGGCCACCAAGTTCACCGAGGTGGGCTATGTGGGCCGGGACGTGGAGCAGATCATCCGCGACCTGGTGGAGGTCGGCATCTCCCTGGTACGCGACGCCAAGCGCAAGGACGTGCAGGCGCGGGCCCAGCTGGCAGCCGAGGAGCGGGTGCTGGACGCGCTGGTGGGGCAGGGCTCATCCCCGGCAACACGAGACAGCTTCCGCCGGAAGCTGCGCAATGGCGAAATGGACGACAAGGAAGTGGAGATCGAGCTTCAGGGCGGCGGCTCCGGCATGCCCATGTTCGAGATCCCCGGCATGCCCGGCGCACAGCTTGGCGCGGTCTCGTTGGGCGACATGCTGGGCAAGGCGTTCAGCGGCCGCAGCAAGCCCCGCCGCGTGACGGTCCGCGACGCGCATCCGCTCCTTGTCACCGAGGAAGCCGACAAGCTGCTCGACCAGGAGGCCATCACCCAGGAGGCCATCCACGCGGTCGAGAATAACGGCATCGTCTTTCTGGACGAGATCGACAAGATTGCCGGCCGCGAGAACCGCTCCGGCGCGGATGTCTCCCGCGAGGGCGTGCAGCGTGACCTGCTGCCGCTCATCGAGGGCACCACCGTCTCCACCAAGCACGGGCCGGTGAAGACCGACCACATCCTGTTCATTGCCTCCGGCGCCTTCCATGTCTCGAAGCCCTCGGACCTGCTGCCGGAGTTGCAGGGCCGCCTGCCCATCCGCGTGGAGCTGGAGGCGCTGACCCGCGAGGACTTCGTCCGCATCCTCAACGAGACCGAAGCGAGCCTCGTCAAGCAGTCGGTCGCGCTGATGGGGACCGAAGGCGTGACGCTGGAGGTGACCGCCGACGCGGTGGGAGCGATCGCGGACGTGGCGGTGGAGGTGAACGGCTCGGTGGAGAATATCGGCGCCCGCCGGCTCCAGACCGTGATCGAGCGGGTCTTGGACGATCTGTCCTTCTCCGCCCCCGACCGGGCCGGCGAGACAGTGACCATCGACGCCGATTATGTCCGCGAGCGCGTGGCCGACCTCGCCAAGAACGCAGACCTCAGCCGGTTCATTCTCTGAAGCGGGTGGCCCGGCGCAACCGGGCCGCCCGGTCGGCAGGGGCAGGCAACGTACCGGGGCTCAGCCGCGCGACGACATGTCGGCGTGCGGCGAGCCGGTGAGGCCAGCGGATTCCAGCTCCCCCAGCACCTTCTGTGCATTCTCGCGGGCCGGCACCAGCCAGCGTACCGTGTGTTCGATGGCGGTGCGCCCGCCCGGCAGGTCGCGCAGCAGGCCGTCCACCACACGACGCTCGTCTTCCGGGCGCCCGAGCACGCGCAGGACCAGGGCCGAAGCGATCCGCGCCTCCGGACCGCGATGGACCTCAAGCGCCGGCAACGCGCTGGACGCGGCCACCGCGTCATCCCGCAGGAAGGCGGCGATGCCCAGATAGACATCCTGCGCATCCGTCCGGTGCGCACCGTTATCGCGGGCGAAATTGATCAGGGCCTCGCCCTGTTCCGCCCGGCCGAGGCCGATGAACAGGGTGCCCACGGTGGCGACCACATCATAATCCAGCGGGTTGAGCGCCATGGCGCGCTCGGCAGCGGCCAGCGCCCCGTCGCGGTCGCCGATGTGAAAGTCCACCTCCGCCAGCACCTTGGCGGCAAAGGCGCTGGCCGGTGCCATGTCGATGCCGAGCTGGGCTTCCTTCAACATTTCAGACCGCGCCTCGGGCGAGACGACGCGGCTGGAGGCCCGCAGATCATCCAGCAGCATGGCGGCCTTCATGGAATGGACCAGGCCATAGCCGTTGTCGCGGGCGGCAAGTCGCTCGATGCAGGCGCGCACGTCGCCGGGGAAAGCCGCTGTCTCGCGATTCTGCACGGCAAAAGCCTGTGCGATGCACCCGAAACCGGAATCCGGCGCATCGAGCCGTGCCTGCGCCCGCGCCCGTGCCGGAAGCGTCGCATAGCTTTCCATGAGCGAGATCGCGATCTCCCGCACCACCCGCTGCTCCGAGCCCGCGCGATCCGCGCCCTTCCTCGGACCGTCCAGCTCGCGCGACCAGACGATGTTGCCGCTGCAGGTGTCGGACAGGCGCGCCAGCAGCGTGTACCCGCCATCCGCCCGCCCCTCGGCAAGGCCGCTCAGCGAAAAGACCGAGCGGGGCGGTGTGCCTCGGCATTCGCGGGCAACATAGGCCGCGCCGGGGCTCATGACCTCCACGAAGTCGAAGCGCGAAAAGGCGTCGCGCAGGCGCACCTCGAGCGTATGGAGATCATCGCCCGTGGGGCCGGT
>NCCY01000175.1:0-1947 GCA_002279855.1 Rhizobiales bacterium 12-68-15 | reverse complement strand
GGGCCTCCGCGCACGCGGAAAGCGGGCACATAGCTGCCCTTGGGGACCGAAATCTCGACCCCGCTCGCGGCACCGGAGGAGCCGTAATAGCGCTCCAGCGCGCGGCGCAGCCGCGTCGCCTCCACGCGTACGATGGGATCGCTCTGGGGATCGAAGCTCGGCGGACGGCCGAGGGCCTCGACCGCAATGGTATAGCCCTTGATCTCGTCCGCACGCCCGGCCAGCGTGGTCTCGACCACGTAGCGCAGGAAATCCGCCAGCCGCGGCGAGGAGGCGAACTCCTCCGAGGCGAGGATGCGCGCCAGCGCCGCGCGGATGTCCTCCTCGCCCACGGCAGGGGCCGTGTCGCACGCACCGCCGGTCGCGGCATCGGGGGGAACGTCAATCAGGCTCACGCCGCCTCGCCAGGCACGGGGATGCTTGTTTGCAGGGTCACGCCGCAGGCGCGCGAAGGTGACCTTAAGTCAGCACTGTTTTCCGCCACATCCCATCCGGACGCAAGAGGGGGGAACGGCAAGCCGAGGTTTCCTCCCGCCGCCGGCCCTGATAGCGTGAGAGGACCGCGGCGATTGTGAGGCCGCGCGCGACCGTCCCACAGGGACGCTGAGGAGAATGATCATGTCCTTGGATGAGGTGATGGACCGCACGGCGGCCGACCTGGTCCCGAACGACCTTGAAGCCTTCTGGATGCCCTTCACGGCGAACCGTGCCTTCAAGAAGCGACCGCGGCTCGTGTCCCGCGCGAAGGACATGCACTATTATACGCCCGAGGGCCGCGCCATCCTGGACGGCACAGCCGGCCTCTGGTGCACCAATGCCGGGCATAATCGCGCGCCCATCGTGGAGGCCATCCGCACCGCAGCCACGGAGCTGGATTTCGCGCCGACTTTCCAGTACGGCCACCCGGCCGCCTTCACGCTGGCCAGCCGCATCGCGGCTCTGGCACCGGGCGATCTCGATCACGTCTTCTTCTGCAACTCCGGCTCCGAGTCCGTGGACACGGCGCTGAAGATCGCGCTCGCCTACCACAATGTGACCGGCAACGGGTCCCGCACCCGGCTGATCGGCCGCGAGCGCGGCTATCATGGTGTCGGTTTCGGCGGCATCAGCGTCGGCGGCATCGTGCCCAACCGCAAGGCGTTCGGCACGCTGCTGGCCGGCGTGGACCACTTGCCCGCCACCTATGACCGTGCCAACCAGGCCTTCACCAAGGGCGAGCCGGAATACGGCGCGCATTTCGCGGACGAGCTGGAGCGCATTGTCGGACTGCACGACGCCTCCACCATCGCGGCGGTGATCGTGGAGCCCATGGCCGGCTCCACCGGCGTCATCCCCGCCCCCAAGGGCTATCTGAAGCGCCTGCGCGAGATCTGCGACAAATACGGCATCCTGCTGATCTTCGACGAGGTCATCACCGGCTTCGGCCGTCTCGGTTTTCCGTTCGCGGCGGAACGCTATGGCGTGATTCCCGACATGATCACCTTCGCCAAGGGCATCACGTCAGGCGCCGTGCCCATGGGCGGGGTTCTCGTGCGGGGCGGCATCCATGACGCCTTCATGAAGGGGCCGGAGCACGTCATCGAACTGTTCCACGGCTACACCTATTCGGCGCATCCGCTGGCCTGCGCCGCCGCGCTCGCGACGCTGGATGTCTATGCCAAGGAAGATCTGTTCAACCGCACCCGCACGCTGGAGCCCATGTGGGCCGACGCGGTCATGTCCCTGCGCGACAAGCCCGGCGTTCTGGATATCCGCACGGTGGGCCTGACCGCCGGCATCGACCTCGCGCCGAAGGACGGCAAACCCGGCCTGCGCGGCTATGGCGCGCTGGAAAGCGCGTTCCACGACATGGGCATCATGGTGCGCACCACCGGCGACACCATCGCCCTCACCCCGCCCCTCGTGATCTCCGAGGATCAGGTGGGCGAGCTCATCGAAAAGGTGGGC
>NCCY01000400.1 GCA_002279855.1 Rhizobiales bacterium 12-68-15 | reverse complement strand
TGGCTCACCGTCTACGAAAATGTCCGCCTCGCCGTGGACAAGGTGTTCTCCGGCAACCGCTCCCGCGCCGAGCGGGACGCCTGGACCCTGCACAATCTCGACCTCGTGCAGATGGGCCACGCCAAGGACAAGCGGCCCTCGGAAATCTCCGGCGGCATGAAGCAGCGCGTCGGCATCGCCCGTGCGCTCGCCATGGAACCGAAGGTGCTGCTGCTGGACGAGCCGTTCGGCGCGCTGGACGCGCTGACCCGCGCCCATCTCCAGGACAGCGTGATGCAGATCCACGCGACGCTGGGCAACACCATCCTCATGATCACCCACGACGTGGACGAGGCGGTGCTGCTCTCCGACCGCATCGTGATGATGACCAACGGCCCCTCCGCCCGGATCGGCGAGGTGCTGGACGTGCGCCTCGCGCGGCCCCGCAAGCGGCTCGAACTGGTGTCCAACCCGGTTTATCTCAAGGCGCGCGAGGCGGTGCTGAAATTCCTCCACGAGCGCCATCGCTTCGTGGAAGCGGCCTGAGGCGGGGGAAGGAGACGGCCATGGCCGAGCCCCTCATCATCGTCGGCAACGGCATGGCCGCCGCGAAGCTCGGCCGCCATGCGGTGGCGGTGGTGGGGGCCGAGCCACACCTTGCCTATAACCGCGTCCTTCTCTCCGACGTGCTGGCAGGCAAGGTCACGGTGGCCGAGACCCAGTTGCGCCCGGCCGCGTGGTGGCAGGGCCTGGGCGTGACGCTGCTCTACGGCACGCCCGCCGCCGGCATCGACCGGGCGGCGAAGGCGCTGGTGCTGGGGGACGGGCGGCGGCTCGCCTATTCCCGCCTCGTCCTCGCCACCGGCTCGGAGGCGATCCGCCTTCCCATCCCCGGCGCGGACCTGCCGGGCGTCACCACCTTCCGGGATCTGGCGGACGTGCACGCCCTCATGGCCTGCGCCCGCCCCGGCGTGCGCGCGGTGGTGATCGGCGGCGGGCTGCTCGGCATCGAGGCCGCCAGCGGCCTCGCCAAGGCGGGCGCGCAGACCACCCTCATCCATGTCATGGACCGTCTGATGGAACGCCAGCTCGACGCCCGCGCCGCCGCCTTGCTGCGGCAGGCGGTGGAGGCGCAGGGCGTTTGCGTGGAGTTGAACGCCCGGAGCGCGGCCATCGCGGGAGCGGACGCCGTCACCGGCCTGCGGCTGGCAGACGGGCGCGTGCTGCCCGCAGACATCATCGTGATGGCCTGCGGCGTGCGGCCGAGCAGCCAGCTCGCCCGGGCGGCGGGCCTCGCCGTGGACCGGGGCGTGGTGGTGGATGACGGCCTCGCCACCAGCGATCCGGATATCTTCGCCATCGGCGAATGCGCCGAGCATCGCGGCACCTGCTACGGCATCGTCGCGCCGGCCTATGAGCAGGCGCGGGTGCTGGCGCGGCGGCTGGCCGGAGAGGATGCCCGCTATGAGGGCAGCACGGTCGCCACCAATCTCAAGGTCTCCGGCGTCTTCGTCTTCTCGGCCGGCGACATCGGGCCGGGGGGCGAGGACATCGTCCTCGCAGACGCCGGGCTCGGGCTCTATCGGCGTCTCGTCGTCCGGGACGGCCGCCTCGCAGGGGCGGTGCTCTATGGCGACACCGCGGACGGCCCCTTCTATCTCGACCTCATCACGAACCGCACCCCCATCGCCGACATGCGCGCGGACCTGGCCTTCGGCCCGCCCGTGCGCGAGGCGGCCTGAGAGGCAGACATGAGCGGCGATTTTTCAAGCGAGCAGAAACGCTATCTGGAAGGCTTCATCTCCGGCGCGCAGGCGGTGCGCGGGCACGGCCTCGCCCC
>NCCY01000174.1 GCA_002279855.1 Rhizobiales bacterium 12-68-15 | reverse complement strand
CGGCTTTGCGGAACTCGCCCGGCTTGCGGAGCAGGAATTGCGGCTGCTGGAGGAATTGTCCGGACATCGCGACACCGCCGGTGCCCTCTCCGCCTCCTCGGTGCTGGACACCCGGCGGGGCAAGCTGGTGATGGACGAGATCCGTCGCGTGGTCACCGCCATCTCGGAGGCTGAAATCACCGCCAGTGACCAGCGCACCCATGAGGTGCGCGCAGCCGGGCAGCGCACCAAGCAGACTCTTCTTCTGCTGCTGTCCGCCGTGATCGCCGTGGTGGTCGGCGCCACGCTGGTCATGGTGGCCCATCTCATCGGGCGGCGGCGGGCGGAGCTGGAACTGGCGGACACGCTGACCCGGCACCGCGCCATCCTCGCCAGCGCGCGGGACGCCATCATCACCGTGGACGAGACCGGCCGGATCACGACCGCAAACCCCGCCGCCACCCGCATGTTCGGATGGTCGGCGCAGGAGCTGGATGGTGCGCCGGTGGCGATCCTGTTCGCGCAGCAGGATGCCGAGGGCACGCGAACGGACGAGGCCCCGGAAGAC
This sequence comes from Rhizobiales bacterium 12-68-15, assembly GCA_002279855.1. Classification (GTDB taxonomy): domain Bacteria; phylum Pseudomonadota; class Alphaproteobacteria; order Rhizobiales; family Xanthobacteraceae; genus Aquabacter. The sequence goes on along the minus strand of NCCY01000174.1, from coordinate 7,358 downwards.
GCCGCCGCCTTGCTGGCCCGGCTCTCCGCCTCCGCCGCAGACAGCGAGGCGGCGACGGAATTCAGCGCGCGGCGCAAGGATGGCAGCACCCTGCCGGTGGATGTCGCCATCGGCCGCATGCGCGCCAGCGACGGCAGCGGGCTGGTCGCCATCCTCCACGACATTTCCGAGCGCAAGCGGGCGGAAACCCTGAAGAACGATTTCGTCTCCACCGTCAGTCACGAATTGCGCACCCCGCTGACCTCCATCGCCGGCTCGCTGGGCCTGCTGGACGGTGGCGCGGCGGGCGCCCTGCCCGCGCCCGCCAAGCGGCTGGTGGGAATCGCGCACCAGAACAGCCGCCGGCTGGTGCGGCTGGTGAACGACATTCTCGACATCCAGAAAATGCAGTCCGCCGCCATGGACTTCGCCCGCGAGCCGGTGGCCATGGACGAGATCGCGGCCCTCGCCATCGACCAGAATGCGGGCTTTGCAGCCGAGCATGGCGTGCACCTCGCCCTGGAAGCGTGTGGCGGCGACGTGCGGGTCGCTGGCGATCAGGACCGGCTGATCCAGGTCCTGACCAATCTCATCTCCAACGCGGTGAAGTTCTCGCCGCCCGAGGGCACCGTCCGGCTGCGCGTGGAGCGCCTTGGCGCCAAGGTGCGGATTTCCGTGGAGGACCGGGGCAGCGGCATTCCCGAAGCGTTCCGCTCCAGCATCTTCACCCGCTTTGCGCAGGCGGACACGTCCGACACCCGCCAGCGTGGCGGGACGGGTCTCGGGCTCGCCATCGTCAAGGAGATCGTCACCCGCCATCAGGGCGATGTCTCGTTCGAGACCGAAGATGGACGTGGCACCACCTTCCATGTGGATCTGCCGGCGGCGGATACCCTTGCGGGAGACCTGCCGCCCCACGCCCTTCACCGCGACACCCACTGAGGACAGGCCCCCATGACGCTGCGCGTGCTCTATGTGGACGACGACCCGGACATCCGCGAGATCGCCGCGCTCTCGCTCGGGCTTGATCCGGATCTGGCGGTGGAAACCCGCGGCTCGGGCCGCGAGGCGGTGGAACGGGCGCGGCAGGGCGGGCTGGATCTGATCCTGCTGGACGTGATGATGCCGGTGATGGACGGGCGCACCACCTTCGCCGCGCTCCGCGAACTGGGGCTTGAGCCGCCCGTGCCCGTGGTCTTCATCACCGCCCGCACGCAGGCGCACGAGATCGCGCAATTCCGCGCGCTGGGCGCCGTGGGCGTCATCGCCAAGCCGTTCGACCCCATGACGCTGGCTCGTGAGGTGCGCGCCCTGCTCTCTGCAAGCACGGGCTGAGCGGCGACGCGGGCAGGAAAAGTCCTTTTCCCCGAACATGGAATGGCTCTACGGTGCGCCCGTTCGCTAACGATGCGGAGCCTCGCCGGCAGGCCTCCGCGCGCCCGCTGCAACGGGAGCGGACGCGAACGGGACGGGGAGGAGAACCATGCTTCACATCGATGACAGCACCCGCATGCTCATGCGCCGCTACGGGGTCTTCGCGGCAGTGGTCGCGCTCTGCGTGTTCTCGCTGATCCTGTCCTTCCGCAGCCACATCTGGCTGGTGGTGTTCTGCGCCCTGTTCGTGCTGGCCTTCGTCGGCGTGTTCGATATCGCCCAGAAGCATCATTCCCTGCTGCGCAACTATCCCATCATCGCCTCCGTGCGCTGGCTGTTCGAGGCGGTGCGTCCCTATCTGCGGCAATATATCGTCGAGGGCGATCTGGAGGGTGAGCCCTTCAATCGCAAGGAGCGCAGCCTGGTCTATGCCCGCGCCAAGGGCGAGGAGGACCGCCAGCCCTTCGGCACCGAGCTGGACACCAATAGCACCGAATATGAATGGATGACCCACTCCATGGCGCCCATGCCGGTGGCGAGCGAGCCGTTCCGGGTGCGGGTCGGCGGCGCGGACGTCACCCAGCCCTATGACGCGGCGGTGCTCAACGTCTCGGCCATGAGCTTTGGCTCCCTCGGGCGCAATGCCATCGAGGCGCTCAATCTCGGCGCGCACAAGGGCGGCTTCTATCACGACACCGGCGAAGGCGGCCTCTCGCCCTATCACCGCATCCATGGCGGCGACATCGTGTGGCAGGTGGCCTCCGGCTATTTCGGCTGCCGCAACCGCGACGGCACCTTCGCGCCCGAAAAGTTCCGCGAGAAGGCGGCCGATCCGCATGTTAAGATGATCGAGGTGAAGCTCAGCCAGGGCGCCAAGCCCGGCCATGGCGGCGTGCTGCCGGCGGCGAAGGTGACGGCGGAAATCTCCGAGATCCGCGGCATCCCCATGGGAGAAGACTGCATCTCGCCCTCACGCCACCCGTCCTTCTCCACCCCGGCGCAGATGATGGAATTCATCGCCAGCCTGCGCGAACTGTCCGGCGGCAAGCCGGTGGGCGTGAAGATGTGCGTCGGCCACCCGACCGAAGTGTTCGCGCTGGTGAAGGGCATGCTCCACACCGGCATCACCCCCGACTTCATCGTGGTGGACGGTGCGGAAGGCGGCACGGGCGCCGCCCCGCAGGAACTCACCAACCACATGGGCATGCCGCTGCGCGAGGGCCTCGTGCTGATGCGCAACGCGCTGGTGGGAACGGGTCTGCGCGACCGGGTGCGGCTCGCCGCCTCCGGCAAGGTCACGTCCGGCTTCAGCATGGCGGCCAACATGGCGGTGGGCGCCGACTGGTGCAATGCGGCCCGCGCCTTCATGTTCTCGCTGGGCTGCGTCATGTCCATGCGCTGCCACACCGGCGGCTGCCCCACCGGCATCACCACCAACGACCCCCACCTCCAGCGCGGGCTGGTGGTGGAGGACAAGGCGGAGCGCGTCGCCCGCTTCCAGCGCCACACGGTGGAAGCGCTGGCGGACCTCGTGGCGGCGGCAGGCCTCTCCCATCCGAGCGAGCTTCAGCCGCACCACATCTGGCACCGCCTGACGCCCGTGGAGGCGAAGTCGCTGGACAAGCTCTATCCGTTCCTCTCCCGGAGCATCCTGCTGGAGGCCCCGCAGGAAACCATCTACGCCGCCGAATGGGCCGCCGCCTCCGCCAGCAGCTTCCTTCCGGTGGCAGACGTCGGCCCGCGCCGCGCGGCGTGAGCCGCGCCACAGGCGGGCGACGCGGCCCGCCGGTCCACTGAGACGGACACCCGCGCCTAATGCGGCTTGCGCTCCTCTACCGCCGGCAGGAAGGGCGCATCGTCGTCCTCCTGGCGCTCGCGGGCGCCGGGATGCTCCTCGATCATCGGGCCGGGCACGCGGGCCGTGTCCCGCGCGCGCCGGACGGGAGCATCGGACGTATCCGTGCGGCCGGACCGCAGGGTGAGGGGCGCCGCGTTGCCCTTCTTGTCCTGACCGAAATACAACATGGTCTGCGGCACCGGGATGAGGATGCCCCGCGCATCGAACGCGGCCTTGATGCGCCGGTAGAATTCCCGCCTCACATTCCACTGGCCGAGCGGGCGGGTCTTGAATCGCCCGCGCAGCCAGACCCCGTTCGTTTCCAGCGCCTCCACGCCCACGATCTCGAACGGCTCGATGATGGTCTCCGCCAGCGGCCCGCTCTCGGCCATGCTCCGGGCCACATCCGCCATGACGGCAAGCGCCTCGTCGATATCCTCCCGATACGCCACCCGCACATCCACCACCGCGAAGGCGAAGTGCTTGGACATGTTCTTCACCGTCTGCACCTCGCTGAACGGAATGGAGTGCACGTTGCCGTCGAAGTCGCGCAGATGGACGGTGCGGATGGTGATCTTCTCCACCAGCCCGCCATGGGCGCCCAGCTCCACCACATCCCCCACCGACAGCGTGTCCTCCATCAGGATGAAGATGCCGGTGATGACATCCTTAACCAGCGTCTGCGCGCCGAAGCCGATGGCGAGGCCGAGCACGCCGGCACCAGCGAGAAGCGGGGCGATGTTGACGCCAAGCTCGGACAGGACGATCAGCCCGGCGATGGTCAGCAGCACGATGCGCAGGGCGTTCTGGAGGAAGGGCAGCAGTGTTTTCAGCCGGGTGGAGCCGGGATGGCGCAGGCGCATGCGATCCGAAAAGGCGCCCGCCGCCTCCCACACCGCGATCCCGATCAGCAGCACGATGGCGATGGAGACGCCCCGCCCCACCAGCGCCTGCCCGCGCTGCGAGGCGAGCCATTCGAACGGCGCCCCGCCCCACGCCTCCAGCACCACCAGCGCAAACAGCAGCACCAGCACGGCCTGGAGCGCGCGCCGCAGCACCGGAAGATAGCGGTTCGCGCGCTCCTCCAGCAGCGGATAGTCGCTGCGCGTGCGCGGGCTGAGGGTGAAGATGGCGGCGAACGCCCGATCCAGCAGGGTGAGGACAAGCCGGAGCACCAGCACCGCGATCCCGGTCAGCAGCGTGGCGCGGGCGAGATAGGCAAAGCCGCCGGGAACGTCCAGCACCCAGACCACATAGACCGCCACCAGATAGGCGATGGCGAGAAGATGCCAGAAATCCGCAAAATGGCGGCGCAGCCGGGCGACGTTGCCCGCCTCCCCCCGCCCGCGCAGCGTCTCGGCCACCGGCGCGCGCACCTGAAGGACGAAGACGATGCCCATGCCGGTGAGAAGCAGCCCCAGCAGGTCGCCAAGGAACAGATAGGCGGTCTGGGAGAGGCCGAGGATCCAGAGCGTGCGGAGCAGGAAATAGCCGTAGATGGCGGTGTGGGCGAAGCGGCGCACCCACAGGAAGACATAGGCCGCGCTTTCATCGGACACCGGCAGCAGCCGCAGCCCCGGCGTTCCGGGGGCGAGCAGCGCCCGCCCGCCGGCGATCACCATGCGCGCCATGACGTTGGCATTGATGACCGTGACCACCGCGAGCCGCACCACGAACCCCATGTCCACCAGCGCCAGCACCCCGAAGGCGGCTGCGGCAAAGGCGGCGATGGGAAGCACGTCCAGCAGCGTGCGCACCAGCATGAGCAGCACGCGCAGCGGCCAGAAGCCGGCCGCCCGCCGTTCCACCGCCGCGCGCGGCCGGCGCAGGAGGAAGGTGGCGAGCCATTCCGCCAGCAGCGCCCCGACCAGCACGGCGGCCACGAGCACGACGGTGCGAAGGATGCGCTCCAGCATGGCCGGATCGGTCAGGCTGTCGGCCGCCTGCCCGGCGAGCGCGGGCAGGCTTTCCGTTTCCGCCAGAATGGCGAGCACCCCGGAGGACAGGGCGCCGAGGGACTGCGTAACATCGGCCAGCCAGTCATCCCGCTGCGCTTCGGCGGCGGCGGGAGCCGCCTGGAGCAGGCTGCGCAACTGGCGCACCAGCCGGTTGCGGGCGTCCTCGTCTGTGAGGGACTGGACGAGCCCCTCAACGTCCCGCCGCTGCTCCGCAGACAGCGGTGCGGGGGTGGCGGCAGAGGACGGGGGCGGGGATGCAGCAGGCGGGGCGCCGGGTATGCCCTGCGCCAGACCCGGCGACAACGCGCCGCCCAGCAAGGCAAGACAGATGAGCAGACAGGGTAGGATGGGCGGACGCGACATGACGTTCCGGCTCCCTCGCTGCCCGTCTTCGCAACGCAGCACGCCCGTTCCGGTTCCGCCGCAGGCAGCGCAGGCTCCGCGCAAGCCCCTTGCGGGCATGCTGGAACCTACCCATATGCAGGGACGAACAGGGTGCCGGACAGGGCCCTGACAGGGAAGCCGGAAGGCTTTCCGATCCCGCAAAGTCGCTTGATGAGGACTTTGACCCATGTCGCGTATCTCTTCGCTGTCGAACCCCTTTCTCCTGGGCTTCGAGGAGGTCGAGCGGGCGCTCGACCGGGTGACCAAGGCGTCCGAAGGCTATCCGCCCTACAATGTGGAGCGGATCGAGCCCGCCGACGGGTCGCCGCTGCGGCTGCGCATCACGCTGGCGGTTGCCGGCTTTACCGAGCAGCAGCTCGACATCACGGTGGAAGAGAGGGAACTGACCATCGTCGGCCGCCAGGTCGAGGATCGTGGCGAGCGTGTCTTCCTTCACCGGGGCATCGCCGCCCGCCAGTTCCAGCGCACCTTCGTTCTGGCCGAGGGCATGGATGTGCTCGGCGCGGACCTGAAGAACGGGCTTCTGTCCATTGATCTCGCGCGGCCTGAACCGACCCGTCAGGCCCGGCGTATCGACATCGTGTCCCGTCCCTGACGGAACCGGATGGCGGTGATGCCGCGTTAGCGGACAGAAAGGACAAAGACGATGATTGGAAAGATTGAAGCAGAAGCCACCGCTCCCGGCATCAGCCCGGAGGATCTGGCGGAACTCGGCGGCGGGCATATCGCCTATGTGCGCACCATCCGCTCGGAAGACGTGAAGACCATGTTCCCGCAGGCGCCCGCCATCGCGCCGGGGCTCACCCTCTTCACCCTGCATGCGGCGGACGGAACGCCGATCATGCTGACCGACAGCCGCGAGGCGGCGCTCGCCAATGCCAGCGAAAACTCGCTGGTGACCGTGAGCGTGCACTGATACGCATTCCATCGACGCGGGCCACGGCTCGCGTCGAGGACTGGCGGGTGCTGGCAGTCTGAGGGCCGGCCCATGGATGGACGCCTGCGGGCCAACGGTCCGGCAGCCTGTTCTCAGACAGACGCGCCGTGCCGCCCGCTCCATCCGCGAGGCCGCCAGCACCGCGACGCCGCCAGCGGCGCCTGTATCCTCTCCCGCTCTTCCGCCTTCAGGCCACGCCGCCCCTGCGCGACATTTCGGGGGACGCCGGCTTTGCCCTGCGACCCGAGCGGAGCAAGACCGGCTCAGGGCCTCCCCATGAAGGCCGCGACAGTCTCCCCTCCCTTCCCGTGGCTTATGGTGTCCCGCCTGCTATGGGACCATGCCGTCGGACACGTTCACCGAACGTCCTCGCGGCACTCGCCTGTTCTCGTCTGACAGAATCCCTAGCGGAACGGCGCACGCCCAAAGGGTCCGCGCGCAGACCCGCACTCCCCCGTCGCGACCATCCGGACGCGGCACGGCCGCGCTTGAGGCGAGAGGCATAGGCCGGTTAACTCCGGGGCCATGGCCGGACCTGTCGTCTCACGCATCCGTGCGCCGGATGCATGCGGCCACGAGGGAGGCCCGCATAGGGAGGGAACCGGCCGGACACAAGACGCCCGCGAAGGTCGCGCTTCAAAGCGCGCGACGCAGTCCCGAAGACGACGGGCGGGAAACCCGGCAAACGCGCCGATGAGGGCCCTCTGAAATGAAAACGCCCGGCCGGAGCGAAAGCTGCCGGGCCGGGCGTCGTCAAGGCGGGGACTGATCCCGAAGGGTCAGGCCTGGGGCTGGGGTTCCGCGCTGCCGGGCGAGCCGCCCGGACGGGGACGGTTCTTGCCGGCGGTGGGAACCGCCGAGCCGCGCG
>NCCY01000173.1 GCA_002279855.1 Rhizobiales bacterium 12-68-15 | reverse complement strand
TCCTGCGGCGCCCGCAGCGGCGCCTGCCGCCGCCCCGGCAAGTGGCGCGCGGGTGTTTGCCTCGCCGCTGGCGCGGCGGCTCGCCAAGGAGAAGGGGCTTGACCTCTCGGCGGTCTCCGGCTCCGGCCCGCACGGGCGCATCATCGCCCGCGACGTGGAAACCGCGCAGCCCGGCGCCAAGCCCGCACCTGCGGCGGCTGCCGCGCCGGCTGCGGCTGCACCGGCGCCCGCCGCTGCCCCCGCACCCAAGGCTGCGGTTGCCACCGCGCCCGGCGCAGAGCAGGTCAAGGCCATGTTCGAGCCCGGCAGCTACGAGGAAATCCAGCTCGACGGCATGCGCAAGACCATCGCGCGCCGTCTGGTGGAGAGCGAGCAGGTGACCCCCACCTTCTATCTCTCGGTGGATTGCGACCTCGACGAGCTGATGAAGCTGCGCGAGACCGTCAACGCCACCGCGCCGAAGGACAAGGACGGCAAGCCTGCCTTCCGCGTCTCCGTCAACGACTTCATCATCAAGGCCATGGCGCTGGCGCTCCAGAAGGTGCCGGCGGCGAACGCGGTGTGGGCGGAAGACCGCATCCTGCGCATGAAGCACTCGGACATCGGCGTTGCCGTCGCCATCGATGGCGGCCTCTATGCGCCGATCGTGAAGAAGGCGGACACCAAGACCATTTCCGCCATCTCGGCCGAGATGCGGGATCTGGCCTCGCGGGCCCGCAACAAGAAGCTGAAGCCCGACGAATATACCGGCGGGACGACCTCCATCTCCAATCTCGGCATGATGGGCATCCGTGATTTCGTCGCCATCATCAACGCTCCGCAAAGCTCCATCATGGCCATCGGCGCCTCCGAGCAGCGCGCCGTGGTGCGGGGGGGCGAGATCAAGATCGTCACCCAGATGACCGCCACCATCACCTGCGACCATCGCGTGATGGACGGAGCGCTGGGCGCCGAACTCATCTCCGCCTTCAAGCAGTATGTGGAGAATCCGTTCTCGATGCTGGTGTGAGGTGGGGGACGCTTTCCCTGCGGCAGATCAAATCGTCCGCCGCAGGGGCGGTGTAGTTCAGGGGGTGAGGCGGCTGTTCGCCGCCTCTCGCAAGACACATGGAAGCGAGACAGCCCGATGAGCCACACCCCCCACCAGTTGGCGGCCGATTTCCCTGAATATGCGGAGAAGATCCGCGATCTTCGGCAGAGCGACGCGCACTTCGCCCGCCTTGTCGATGAGTATGACGCCGTGAACGAGGTGGTCCACAAGGCGGAAACCGATCTGGAGCCGATGGACGACCTCGCCTTGGAAGCCCAGCGCAAGGAGCGCGTCCGCCTGAAGGACGAGATCTTCGCGCTTCTGTCCCGCTGAGGGCCTGAACCGGCGGCGCCCGAACGCCGCAGGATCGGGAGAAGCCTTTGAGGGCGCCGGTTCGGCCGGTGCGTCACAGGGCGTCAGCGGGGCGATCCTCGACCCCACCACCCCCTCCGCACGGGACGGACGGGAGGAGACCACCCATGGCTGACGCCTCTTATGATGTGATCGTTATCGGCGGCGGGCCGGGCGGCTATGTGGCCGCCATCCGCGCTGCCCAGCTCGGCCTGAAGACCGCCGTGGTGGAAAGAAGCCATCTCGGCGGCATCTGCCTCAACTGGGGCTGCATCCCCACCAAGGCGCTGCTGCGCTCGGCCGAGATCTACCACTATATGGAGCATGCCAAGGATTACGGCCTCTCGGCCACCGGCATCGGCTTCGACACGGCGGCGGTGGTGAAGCGCTCGCGCGGCGTGTCCTCCCAGCTCGCCACCGGCGTCGCCTTCCTGCTGAAGAAGAACAAGGTGGACGTGATCTGGGGCACCGCCAAGGTCACCGCCCCCGGCAAGCTCGCCGTGACCGCCGCCGAAAACCCGCCCAAGGGCGCGCTGGGCGGCGGCGACTATGCCGGCAAGAACATCATCATCGCCACCGGCGCCCGCCCGCGCGCGCTGCCGGGCCTTGAGCCGGACAAGAAGCTGATCTGGACCTATTTCGAGGCCATGGTGCCCGAAAAGATGCCCAAGTCGCTGGTGGTGATGGGCTCCGGCGCCATCGGCATCGAGTTCGCCTCCTTCTTCCGCACCATGGGCGCCGACGTGACCGTGGTGGAGGTAATGCCCCAGATCCTCCCCGTGGAGGACGAGGAAATCGCCGCCCATGCCCGCAAGCGGTTCGAGAAGCAGGGGATGAAGATCCTCTCGGGCGCCAAGGTCACCGGCGTCACCAAGCATGCCGACAGCATCACCGCCCATGTGGAGGATTCCAAGGGCGTGAAGCATGACATCACCGCCGACCGGATGATCTCCGCCGTGGGCGTGGTGGGCAATGTGGATGGCCTCGGCCTGGAGGCGGTGGGCGTCAAGATCGAGCGCGGCATCATCGTGACCGACGGCGTGGGGCGCACCAATGTCCCCGGCATCTATGCCATCGGCGACGTGGCGGGACCGCCCATGCTGGCCCACAAGGCCGAGCATGAGGGCGTGATCTGCGTGGAGACCATCAAGGGCCTGCACACCCACCCCATGGACAAGAACAAGATCCCCGGCTGCACCTATTGCACGCCGCAGATCGCCTCCGTGGGCCTCACCGAGAAGAAGGCGAAGGAACTGGGCCGCGAGGTCCGTGTCGGGCGCTTCTCCTTCATCGGCAACGGCAAGGCCATCGCGCTCGGCGAGCCGGAGGGTCTGGTGAAGACCATCTTCGACAAGAAGACCGGCGAACTGATCGGCGCGCACATGGTCGGCGCCGAGGTCACCGAGCTGATCCAGGGCTTCGTCATCGCGATGAATCTGGAGACCACCGAGGAAGACCTGATCCACGCGGTCTTCCCGCACCCGACCCTGTCGGAAATGATGCATGAGAGCGTCATGGACGCCTATGGCCGCGTGATCCACGCCTGAGCCATCCATCCATCTGGACGGAGCGAAGGGCGGCCACACGGCCGCCCTTCTGCGTTTACGGCTCCGCCTGAGGGCGGATTGCCCAGTTTTCGTTCATATCCGCATGCTAGCCTTGCTGCCCGTTTCGCTTGTCCTTTCTCGGGACGGGCGCCTCCGCCAACGCGAATTTCCTTTCGCACGCCGCGCGGGCGATCTAGAAAGCCCCTTCGCCGCGCGGGAGGAAGAAGCGCGGCACTCTGGAGCATGAGACCGATGACCGATTTTCACCGTATTCGCCGGCTGCCGCCCTATGTGTTCGAGCAGGTGAACCGCGTGAAGGCCGCCGCCCGCAATGCCGGCGTCGATATCGTCGATCTCGGCATGGGCAATCCCGATCTCGATGCTCCCGCGCACGTCATCGAAAAGCTGAAGGAAACCATCGGGAAGCCCCGTACGGACCGTTACTCCGCATCCAAGGGCATTCCGGGCCTGCGCCGCGCGCAGGCGGGCTATTATGAGCGCCGCTTCGGCGTGAAGCTCAATCCCGATACGCAGATCGTGGCCACCCTCGGCTCCAAGGAAGGCTTCGCCAACATGGCGCAAGCCATCACGGCGCCCGGCGACGTGATCCTCACCCCCAATCCGTCCTACCCGATCCACGCCTTCGGCTTCCTGATGGCCGGCGGCGTGATCCGCTCCGTGCCGGTGGAGCCGGATGCCGGCTTCTTCCACGCCATGGAACGGGCGGTGCAGCACTCCATCCCGAAGCCCATCGCGGTGGTGCTGTGCTATCCGTCCAACCCCACGGCGACGGTGGCGAGCCTCGATTTCTACAAGGATGTGGTGGCGTTCGCGAAGAAGAACGACCTCATCATCCTGTCCGACCTCGCCTATGCGGAACTCTATTTCGACGACAACCCGCCGCCCTCCGTTCTCCAGGTGCCGGGCGCCATGGATGTGACCGTGGAGTTCACCTCCATGTCGAAGACCTTCTCCATGGCCGGCTGGCGCATCGGCTTCGCGGTGGGCAATGAACGCCTCATCGCGGCGCTGTCGCGCGTGAAGTCCTATCTGGATTACGGCGCCTACACGCCCATCCAGGTGGCGGCCACCGCTGCGCTGAACGGGCCGCAGGACTATATCGGCGAGATGCGCGAGACCTATAAGCGCCGCCGCGACGCCATGGTAGACAGCTTCGGCCGCGCCGGGTGGAACGTGCCCGTTCCCACCGCCTCCATGTTTGCGTGGGCGCCGATTCCCGAGCCGTTCCGGGCCATGGGCAGCGTGGAATTCTCCAAGCTGCTGATCGAAAAGGCGGAAGTGGCCGTGGCGCCGGGCGTCGGCTTCGGCGAGCACGGCGACGACTATGTCCGCATCGCCGTGGTGGAAAACGAGCAGCGCATCCGTCAGGCCGCGCGCAACATCCGCCGCTTCTTCGAGACCGCCGGCACGACGCTGCACAATGTCGTTCCGCTCTCCGCCGCGCGCTGATCCCCAACTGACGGTTTGACCATGAGTGAATTGAAGGTTGGCCTTGCAGGCCTCGGCACGGTCGGCGCCGGGGTCGTGCGCATGCTGGAGCGCCAGAAGGCGGCTCTGGCCGCACGGACAGGGCGTGACATCCGCATCGTTGCGGTCGCGGCACGCGACCGCAACAAGGATCGCGGTCTCGATCTGTCCGGCGTGCGCTGGTTCGAGGATCCGGTCGCGCTCGCTGTCGATCCGGAGATCGACGTGTTCGTGGAGCTGATGGGCGGCGCGGGCGATCCGGCAAAGGCGGCGGTCGCCGCTGCGCTGGATGCCGGCAAGGCCGTGGTCACCGCCAACAAAGCGCTGCTGGCCCATTGCGGCGCCGAGCTTGCCGCGCGGGCCGAAGCGGCCGGCGCCACGCTCCGCTTCGAGGCGGCGGTGGCGGGCGGCATCCCGATCATCAAGACCCTGCGGGAAGCGCTGGCGGGAAACCGCATCTCGCGCGTGTCCGGCATTCTCAACGGCACCTGCAACTACATCCTCACCCGCATGGCGGACGAGAAGCTGTCCTTCGACACCTGTCTCGCCGAAGCCCAGCGGCTCGGCTATGCGGAAGCCGATCCCACCTTTGACATTGACGGGTTCGATACCGCCCACAAGCTGTCCCTGCTCACCAGCCTTGCCTTCGGCATGCGGGTGGATGCGGAGTCCATCTATGTGGAAGGCATCCGTTCCCTGACGCTGGCGGATCTGGAGGCGGCCGACGACCTCGGCTACCGCGTGAAGCTTCTGGGCGTCGCGGTGCGCACGGACGAGGGCATCGAGCAGCGCGTGCATCCCACCATGGTGCCCAAGCACTGGCCGATCGCGCAGGTGTCCGGCGTCACCAATGCGGTGGCGGTGGATGGCGATGCGGTCGCCCTCACCCTGGTCGGCCCCGGCGCAGGCGGCGACGCGACGGCGTCCGCCGTGGTAGGCGACCTTGCGGATATCGCCAGCGGCTCCGGCGGATACGCCTTTGGGGCGCCGGCGCAAAGCCTTGCGGTCGCAGAGCGGGCGCCCATGCAGCACCATGAGGGCGGCTACTACATCCGCCTCTCGGCCGTGAACAAGCCGGGCACGGCGGCGACCATCGCACGGCGGATGGCGGAGCGGGGCATCTCGCTGGAATCCATCGTCCAGCATCGGCCCGCGCGCAACAACGGCGATGCCCCGGCGACCGTCATCCTCATCACCTATGCGACGACGGAAGCCGACGTGCGGGACGCGGTGGCGGCCATTGATGCCGACGGCGTCATCGCCTCGGTTCCGCAGGTCATCCGAATCGAGAAGGACTGAGCCATGGACGGGCGCACGGTTCCGGCGATCGACAAGCACCTCGCAGTCGATATCGTTGGCGTCACCGAGCGCGCGGCGGTGGCCGCCGCCCGCTGGCGGGGCCGCGGTGATGAGCCGGCGGCGGACGAGGCCGCGATCCAGGGCGCGCACCGGGAACTCATGCGCAGCATGATTTCCGGCCGCATCGTCATCGGCGAAGGCGGGGAGGGCGAGGTCTCTCTCCTGCATGTGGGCGAGATCGTCGGCGCCGGCGGCCCGGAGCTGGACGTGGCAGTGGACGCCCTCGAAGGCACCACCCTGTGCGCCAAGAACATGGCGGGCTCCATCTCCGTCATGGTGGTGGCGGAGCAGGGCAGCCTGTTGAAGGTGCCGGGCGGCTACATGGAAAAGATCGCCATCGGCCCCGGTTATCCCAAGGG
>NCCY01000399.1 GCA_002279855.1 Rhizobiales bacterium 12-68-15 | reverse complement strand
GTGCGATGTCCTGCGTCGCTTCTCGCCCGATGAGGCGGCGGTGGAGGAGACGTTCGTGAACATGAACCCGTCCTCCACGCTCAAGCTGGGGCAGGCGCGCGGCGTCGTCATGCTGGCCCCCGCGCAGGCGGGCCTCAGCGTCGCGGAATATGCCCCTCTCCTCGTGAAGAAGACGGTGGTGGGCGCCGGGCGCGCGGAAAAGCAGCAGATCGGCCTCATGATCAAGGTGCTGCTTCCGGCCGCCACGCCCGAGACCGAGGATGCTGCCGATGCGCTGGCGGTCGCCATCACCCATGCCCATCACCGCGCCCATGCGGCCCGCCTTGCGCTATAAGGAGGGCGGAATATGCCGCAGGGGGATGGCATGGTCTGGGGATTGTTCGCGCTGCTGGCCGCAGCCCTGTTCACCGGGGCGGCGCTCTATATCAATGTGGTGGAGCAGCCGGCGCGGTTGAGGCTGGCGCCCGCGCCGCAATTGCGGCAGTGGAAGATCGCCTATCCGCGCGGCTTCGCCATGCAGGCAAGCCTCGCGCTGCTGGGCCTCGCTCTCGGCGTCGCGGCCTTTTCCGCCACCGGGCAGTGGCGGTTTCTTGCGGGCGGTGTGCTGCTGGGCGGCAACTGGCCCTATACCTTCATCGGCATGATGCCCACCAACCGGCGCCTCACGGCCACCCCGGACGGCGCGGCGGATGACGAAAGCGCACGGCTGATCGCCAATTGGGGGCAATTGCACATGGTGCGCACCGGGCTCGGCGCCCTCTCCACCTTCGTCTTCCTGTGGGCGCTCCTGCCATGATCGGCAAGCTCAAGGGCACCATTGACAGCTTCGGCGAGGATCATCTCGTTCTGGACGTGCATGGCGTGGGCTATCTCGTCCATTGCTCCGCCCGCACCCTCCAGTCGCTTCCCTCGCCCGGCGAGGCGGCGGTGCTGTTCATCGAGACCTTCGTGCGGGAAGACCAGATCCGCCTGTTCGGCTTCCAGAGCGAATCAGAACGCGAATGGTTCCGCCTGCTCCAGGCGGTGCAGGGCATCGGCGCCAAGACGGCGCTCGCCATTCTCTCGACACTGAAGCCGTCCGAACTGTCGCAGGCGATCGCGCTGGGCGACAAGGCGATGGTTGCCCGCGCGCCGGGCGTCGGCCCGCGCGTCGCGACCCGCATCGTCACCGAGCTGAAGGACAAGGCGCCGGCCTTTGGCAGCGGCGTCGATCCGGTGGCGGCGAAACTCTCGGG
>NCCY01000172.1 GCA_002279855.1 Rhizobiales bacterium 12-68-15 | reverse complement strand
ATGTGACATGTATGTCGCCGTAAAAGGGGGCGAGCGCGCCATCCGCAGCGCCCATGCCCTGCTGGCCGAGGTGCGGCGGGGCGACCCGCAGGTGCCGGAAATCGGCCTTGACCAGATCCGCGAGCAGTTGTCGCTGGCGGTGGACCGGGTGATGGCGGAAGGCAGCCTCTATGACCCGGACCTTGCCGCCCTCGCGCTGAAGCAGGCGCGGGGCGACATGATCGAGGCGATCTTCCTGCTGCGCGCGCTGCGCACCACCCTGCCGCGCCTTGGCGTGAGCCAGCCGGTGGAAACCGGGCGCATGCAGGTGCGCCGGCGCATCTCCGCCACCTTCAAGGACATTCCGGGCGGGCAGGTGCTGGGGCCGACCTTCGACTATACCCACCGCCTGCTCGATCCCGCCCTTGCCACATCGGCGCCCGCAGCCGCCCCGGCCGAACCCGAGGCGCAGGCCGTGCTGCAGGCGGTGCCGCAGACCGCGTCGGGAAACGGACCCGAGGCGGAAGAGGCCCGCGCGCCGCTGCCCCGCGTGGTGGACCTGCTGGGCGAGGAAGGGCTCATCGAGGCCTCCCCGCCCGACACCGGCGCCGAGCCGCCGGACCTGACGCGCGCGCCCCTCTCCTTCCCCGCAAGCCGGGAAACCCGGCTCCAGAATCTGGCGCGCGGCGACGAAGGCTTCCTGCTGGCGCTCGGCTATTCCACCCAGCGCGGCTATGCCCGCACCCATCCCTTTGTCGGCGAAATCCGCATGGGGTCGGTCGAGGTGGAGATGTTCGTGGAGGAACTGGGCTTCGCCGTGCCGCTGGGCGACGTCACGCTCACGGAATGCCAGATGGTGGCGCAGTTCAAGGGCTCGTCCGACGTGCCGCCCCAGTTCACGCGCGGCTACGGCCTCGTGTTCGGGCAGCAGGAACGCAAGGCCATGTCCATGTCGCTGGTGGACCGCGCCTTGCGCTGGGAGGAACTGGGCGAGGAGAAATCCGCCCCCGCGCAGGATGCGGAATTCGTGCTCTCCCATTCGGACAATGTGCAGGCCACGGGCTTCGTGGAGCATCTGAAGCTGCCCCATTACGTGGATTTCCAGGCGGAACTGGACCTCGTGCGCCGCATGCGCGCCGAACACGACACCATCGATGCGCCGGAGGAGGCCACCTCATGAGCGAGATGCCTGCGATCACCTACAATTTCGCCTATCTGGACGAGCAGACCAAGCGGATGATCCGCCGCGCCATCCTGAAGGCCATCGCCGTTCCCGGCTATCAGGTGCCCTTCGCCAGCCGCGAAATGCCCATGCCCTATGGCTGGGGCACGGGCGGGGTGCAGGTGACGGCCGCCATCCTCGGCACCGACGATGTGCTGAAGGTCATCGACCAGGGCTCGGACGACACCACCAATGCGGTCGCCATCCGCAGCTTTTTCCAGGCGACGGCGGGCGTTGCGACCACGACGCGGACGCAGGATGCCACGGTGATCCAGACCCGCCACCGCATTCCGGAAGCCGCGCTCTCGGACCGGCAGGTTCTGGTCTATCAGGTGCCCATCCCCGAGCCCCTGCGGTTTCTGGAGCCGCGCGAAAGCGAGACGCGGCGCCTGCATGGCCTCGCCGATTACGGCCTCATGCATGTGAAGCTGTATGAGGACATTTCCCGCCACGGCCACATCGCCACCACCTATGCCTATCCGGTCTCGGTGGCGGGCCGCTATGTGATGGACCCCTCCCCCATCCCGAAATTCGACAATCCGAAGATGAACGAGAGCGCCGCGCTGCAACTGTTCGGCGCGGGCCGCGAGCAGCGGATCTACGCCATCCCGCCGCACACCCGCGTGGTGTCGCTGGATTTCGAGGACCATCCCTTCGAGGTGCAGCGCTTCGCCAAGCCCTGCGCGCTCTGCGGCGCGCGGGGCGTCTATCTGGACGAGGTGATCCTTGATGACCGGGGCGGGCGCATGTTCGTGTGCTCCGACACCGATTTCTGCGAAACCCGCAGGGCGGACGGGCATGTGGGCGAACTCGGCGTGGCCGTCCCCTCCGCGCTGGCCGGAAAGGACGCCGCATGAACCCCGCTTCCGGCCAGGACGCGCCCCTGCTGGTGGCGCAGGGCCTCACCCGCCTCTATGGCACCCGCATCGGCTGCGCCGATGTGGAGCTGGAGGTCTATCCCGGCGAGATCCTCGCCGTGGTCGGGGAATCCGGCTCCGGAAAATCCACCCTGCTGTCGCTGCTCTCCACCGAGCTTGCGCCCAGCTCCGGGCGGATCAGCTATCGCGGCACGGACGGCGTGATGCGCGACCTTGCCGCCTTCACCGAGGCGGAGCGGCGCCTGCTGCTGCGCACCCAATGGGGCTTCGTGCGGCAGAACCCGGAACAGGGCCTGCGCATGGCGGTCTCCGCCGGCGGCAATGTGGGCGAGCGGCTGATGGCGGTGGGCCGGCGCCATTACGGCGACATCCGCAGCGAGGCGACCGACTGGCTCGGCCGGGTGGAAATCGCCGCCGACCGGATCGACGACGACCCGCGCAGCTTTTCCGGCGGCATGCGCCAGCGGCTCCAGATCGCCCGCAACCTCGTCACCCGCCCCCGCCTCGTCTTCATGGACGAACCCACCGGCGGGCTGGACGTGTCGGTGCAGGCGCGCCTTCTGGACCTCATCCGCTCGCTGGTGAGCGATCTCGGCGCGGCGGTCATCATCGTCACCCATGATCTCGCGGTGGCGCGGCTCTTGTCCCACCGCATCATGGTGATGCGCCATGGCAGCGTGATCGAGCACGGGCTGACGGACCAGGTGCTGGACGATCCCGCCCATCCCTATACCCAACTCCTCGTGGCCTCGGTGCTTGCAGCATGAACAGCCTCGCTCCCCTCCCCCGCGCCGTGGCCGATGCCGCGCCCGAGGTGCTCGGCGTCTCCGGGCTCGGCAAGAGCTTCGTCCTGCACCTGCGGGGCGGCATGGAACTGCCCGTGGTGTCCGGCGCCGCCTTTTCCGTGCGCGCCGGCACCTGCGTTGCGCTCGGCGGGCCGTCCGGCGCGGGCAAGAGCTCCATCCTCAAGATGGTGTTCGGCAATTACCGCATCGATCGCGGCCACATCCTGATCCGCGACGGCGACGAGACGGTGGACATGGCCACCGCCTCCCCCCGCCGCATCCTGCGCCTGCGGCGCGAGCGCATCGGCTATGTCAGCCAGTTCCTGCGCGTCATCCCCCGGCTCTCAACGCTGGACGTGGTGAGCGAGCCGCTGCGGCTCGACGGCGTTCCGGCACCGGAAGCGCTGCGGCGCGCGCAGGATCTGCTGGCGCGGCTCAACCTGCCGGAGCGGCTGTGGGACCTGCCTCCCGCCACCTTTTCCGGCGGCGAGCAGCAGCGGGTGAACATCGCGCGCGGCTTCATCGCCCCCCGCGCCCTGCTGCTGCTGGACGAGCCCACCGCCTCCCTCGATGCCCGCAACAGCGCGGCGGTGATCGACCTCATCAACGCCCGGAAGGCCGAGGGCACGGCCATGCTGGGGATTTTCCACGACGAAGCCGTCCGCGCGGCGGTGGCCGATGCGGTGGTGGACGTGACACGGTTCGGAGACGCAGCATGAACGAGATGGTCCTCTCCAATGCCCGGCTGGTGCTGGCCGACGAAATCGTGAGCGGCCATGTCCGCATCCGCGACGGGCGCATCCTGGAGATCGGCACCGGCGCCGTGCCGGCGGGGGCGCAGGATTGCGCGGCGGATTATCTCCTGCCGGGCCTCGTCGAACTCCACACCGACCATGTGGAAGGCCACCTGATCCCCCGCCCCAAGGTGCGGTGGAACCCGCTGGCGGCGGTGCTCGCCCATGACGCGCAGATCGCCGCGTCCGGCATCACCACCGTGTTCGATTCCCTCCGGGTGTGGCCGGACAAGAAGGCGGTGGGCATGGACGGCGATGCGCCGGTGCTCGCGGGCGCCATCGCGCAGGCCCGCGCTGCCGGCGCGCTGCGGGCCGAGCATCTCCTGCACCTGCGGTGCGAACTCTCCACCGACACGGTCTCGGAAGACGCCGAGGCGCTGATGGATGCGCACGAGGTGCGGCTCGTCTCGCTGATGGACCACACGCCGGGCCAGCGGCAGTTCGTCAGCATCGACCAGTTCCGCGCCTATTACATGAAGAAGAGCAGCATCTCGGCGGAGGAGATGGACATCATCGTGGAAAGCCGGCTGGACGCCCATGCCCGCTTCGCGGCGGCGAACCGCACGCGGCTGGTGGCGGCGGCCCATGCCCGCGGCGTGGTGCTGGCGAGCCATGACGATGCCACCGACGCCCATGTGAGCGAAGCCATCAGCGACGGCGTGGCCATCGCCGAATTCCCCACCACGCAGGAGGCGGCCCGCCTGTCCCACGATGCGGGCATCCGGGTGCTGATGGGGGCGCCGAATCTGGTGCGCGGGGGCTCCCACACCGGCAACGTCTCCGCCCAGTCGCTCGCACAGGAGGGGCTTCTCGACATCCTGTCTTCGGACTATGTCCCCTCCAGCCTGCTGTGGGCAGCCTTCGACCTTCCGCGCCGGGAGAGCGGCATCAGCCTGCCGCAGGCGGTGCGGATGGTGACGAAGACCCCCGCCGGGGCGGCCAGCCTCCATGACCGGGGCGAGATCGCGCCGGGCCTGCGCGCGGACCTCGTGCGGGTGGCGCTGGCCGGGGACATCCCCGTGGTGCGGGGCGTGTGGCGCGAGGGGACACGGGTGGCATGAGCGAACAGATCGGACCCGGCCGGCTCATCCTGGTGGTCGGGCCATCCGGGGCGGGCAAGGACACGCTCATGGACGCGGCCCGGCTCAGCCTGAAGGACCGGGCAGACATCCATTTCGCCCGCCGCATCGTGACCCGCGAGCCGGGCGCGGGCGAGGCGCACGGCACCCTCTCGCCCGAGGCCTTTGCCGCGCGGCGGGCGGACTTCGCGCTGTGCTGGGACGCGCACGGGCTCTCCTATGCGCTGGGGGAGGACGTGGCGGACTGGCTGCGGCGCGGCGACACCGTGATCGCCAACGGCTCCCGTGCCGCCCTGCCGGTGGCGCGCGCCCGGTTCGCGCGGCTGGCCGTGGTGCATGTGACGGCGCCGCCGGACGTCCGCGCCCGTCGCCTTGCCGCACGGGGGCGCGAGAGCGAGGCGGACATCCTGGAGCGGCTGGCGCGGGCGCCCACGCTCGACACCGCGCCGGATCTTGAAATCGTGAATGTGGGGACGCCCGATGAGGGCGCCGCGCTGTTGTCGGCCTTCATCCTCGGCAGCGACCGCACCGCCTGACGGCGACACCAGAACGGCGCCGGTCGGGGGACCGGCGCCGCAAGCTGCATCTGATGCCGGCAGGTCAGGCCTGCCGGTGCCGCCTCACTGGCGGTAATGCTGGATGCGCGTGGTGCGCAGGCCCGGCAGGCCGTGACGGTCGATGGACGCCTGCCAGGACAGGAATTCATCCACCGTCAGCGTGTAGCGCTTGCACGCCTCCTCCAGGCTGATGAGGCCCCCGCGCACGGCCGCGACCACTTCCGCCTTGCGCCGGATCACCCAGCGCCGCGTGTCCGGCGGCGGCAGGTCCGCGATGGTCAGCGGACTGCCGTCGGGGCCAATGACATATTTCGCTCTCGGCCGATACGCCTCGGTCATCGTTACGCTCACCCAATAAATCTACCCAACCCATGGCCGGAAGATGAGCGGCGGCGATGAATATTTCACTAAAGACCAATAATACCAGTTGTTTACTTGTGTTGATCGAACGTTAATTCGAGCTTAAATTTATGTAAATTTGAGTATTTGTTTGTTAAAACTTGGATACATTTTGGATATTTTCTTTGGCGACGCAAGTGCACCAACACACTGGCTCAAGCGTCGCCGTGGCGAAAAAATCTGGCCCTGTCGGCACAGATCGGCCTCCGAGGGGCCGATGACGCCTTGCGCAGGGGCATGGGGACGGATTTCCGGCCCCTCGGGACCGCTCCGCAGCTCGGAAACGCAACATGGGAGGCCGGGGTCCGACCCCCCATGCATGCGATGCCAAAGCCCCGGCCCATCACCGGCACGGGGCGGATGTGCCGGCCTCAGCCCTCGATGCGGTCGAAATCCGCAATGGCGCGGGTGGCCGCGCGGATCTCGTCCAGCAGGCGCAGGCGATTGATGCGCAGCGCCGGGTCGG
>NCCY01000171.1:6230-6898 GCA_002279855.1 Rhizobiales bacterium 12-68-15 | reverse complement strand
AGTGCCACAGGGTTATGCTGCGTCATGAGTCGGACCGACCACATCGCGGAGATCACGCCCGAGGTTCTGCTGAAGGCCTATGCCTGCGGCATATTCCCCATGGCCGAGACGGCCGACGATCCCGGCCTGTTCTGGATCGAGCCGGAACGGCGCGGAATCATTCCGCTCGACGCCTTCCACGTCCCCTCACGGCTCGCCCGCACCGTGCGCTCCAATCGCTTCGAGGTGCGGGTGGACACGGACTTCGAGGGCATCATCAACGGTTGCGCCGCCCCGCAGGAGGGCCGCGACAAGACCTGGATCAACGCGCGGATCCGCTCGCTCTACGGCCAGCTTTTCCGGCGCGGCCAGTGCCATACGGTGGAAAGCTGGCGGGACGGCAAGCTGGTGGGTGGCCTCTACGGCGTGCGGCTCGGCGCCGCCTTTTTTGGCGAGAGCATGTTCCACATCGAGCGCGACGCCTCGAAGGTGGCGCTGGTGCATCTGGTAGCGCGCCTGCGGGCCGGCGGCTTCCAGCTGCTGGACACGCAGTTCATCACCTCCCACCTGTCCGGCTTCGGCGCGGTCGAGGTTCCGAGGCGGCACTACCAGCGCCTGCTGGAGCAGGCCGTACACCAGACCGCCGACTTCTATTTCTGGCCGGCAGACCGGACAGTGGACGGCGGCGT
>NCCY01000171.1:0-6197 GCA_002279855.1 Rhizobiales bacterium 12-68-15 | reverse complement strand
TTCAGGGTGATCTCGTTCACCTCGGTGAAGCTGGTCGTGTTGGTGGGCTCGGTGGGCGGGCGCGTATAGCAGGCGCGCGGGGTCACCTGGAGCGCACCGAACTGCACGGTCTCCCCCATGCCCACTTCGAACGACGTGATGCGGCCGGTGATCTTGTCGAGCCCGGCGTAGACAGCCGTCGGATTGACGATCTTCTCGGTCGGCGGCTGCACGATCATGGCGTCGGTATCCGCTCCCGGCGCATTGGCAGGCGAGGGCGTACCCGCTGCCGGAGGCGTCGCGGTCACGGGACCGGGAAAGGCATCGCGAGCACCGGGGCGCGGCGCGCCGGGCGGCGGCTGCTGGCGATTGGCGCCAGAGGGCGGCATTGCGGTGCCAACACCTGAGGGCGCGCTCGGCACGTCTGCGGGCGGAGCCAGCGGCGCGGACTGGACCGGCGCCGCATACGGCGCCTGATAGCCCGGCGCCTGACCATAGCCCGTCTGTCCCGACCCCTGTCTCGGCTGCTGCCCATAACCCGGCTGTTGCCCGTAGCCTTGCTGTTGCCCGTAGCCTTGCTGCTGGCCGTAGCCCGGCTGCTGACTATAGGACGGCTGCTGGCTGTAGGTGGGGGCCTGCCCGTAATACTGCGCCAGCGCAGGCGCGCCAGCACAGCCCAGCGCGAGCACGGTCACGCCGGCGGCGAGCACGGCATAGGGGCGGACGGACGCGAGGAGAGACTTCGCCATGAATCAGCGGACCTGAAATGAGCGCGGCCGGGGCGGCACGGAATCAATCGGGGCCGTCGCCAGCCCCGATATGTCCGTTAACAACCGCAATGCGGCCATGCGAGGGCGAGGCCGATCACTCGCCCGGGGTCCAGGCCTTGTAATCGCCGGTCACCTGCGGGCGGGCGCGGCCGGCAGCGTTGGAGCCCTTCGGCCGGTAGGCCAGCGGCGTGCCGGTGAAGTTGCGGCGGTGCGGCTTCTGCCACTCGCGCGGGGCGTACGTCTGCTCGGTGGGCGGGGTATCGACGCGATGGTGCATCCAGCCGTACCAGCCGGGTGGAATCGTGCTCGCCTCGGCATAGCCATTATAGAGCACCCAGCGACGCTCGAAGCCCAGCGTCGGGTCGATCTCGCCGTTCCGCGTGCGGTAGTAGCGGTTGCCGGACTCGTCCTCGCCCACCAGTTCCCCGAAGCGACGGGTCCACAGCAGCGTACCGGGCGTGGCGCGGTGCCACCAGGCGAAGAGGTAGAGAAGGAAGTCTTTCACGGAACGAGCCTCGATCGATCTGGGCGGACCATGCCACCGCACCCGCGCGGTGTCTACAGGCCCCACCCCGCCGCGCTTCGCCGCGCCCTGGAGGCGCGGATGCCATCTTCACGGGAAGAACAGGGTCATCACATAGACGAGGAAAAGCACCATGTGCACCAGCCCCGTCAAGGCATTGGTGCGGCCGGTGCCGAAGCTGACCACGGAAAGCACAAGAACCAGAAGGAGCTGCACCCGATCCTCCGGGTCCAGCTTGAGCTCGACCTGACGGTCGATAAGCGCGCCCACCGCCACCATGACCGGCAATGTCAGGCCAATGGTGGCGAGGGCCGAGCCGAGGGAGGTGTTGAGGGCACGCTGCATCTGGTTGCGCCGCGCCGCCCGGATGGCGGTGATGGTTTCCGGCAGCAGGAGCATGGCAACCACCGACGCCCCCAGCACCGCGTCCGGGTCCATGAGGTCCAGATGGCGGAGCAGGCGCTCCGCCCCGGCCGCCACCGGATTGGAGAGGGACACCACGCCGACAAGGCTGACCAGCAGGAAGACCACGGAGACCAGGGCCTGCCGCCGAGTCGGGTGAGCCTCGATGGCGTCTTCCCCCGCCACGAAGTCGGAGCGGTGCCGCACCGTCTGCATGAAGAGGAACGAGCCATAGAGCAGCACGACGGCGAACATGATGAAGATCACGTCGATCTGCGTATTGTGCCCCGCGGATCCGCCCCAGGTCTGGCCGGGCAGAACAAGGCCCAGCACGGAAATGGCCATGATGACGGAGAGATAGCCCGACACCCCCTGCTGGTGGATGGTCTGCTCGTAATGCCGCAACCCGCCCAGCAGCAGGCAGATGCCCACCACGCCGGTCAGCACGAACATGACGGTCGAGAGCACCGCCTCGCGCGCAAGCGTCGGATTGTTGCCCTCGTTCAGCATCAGCGACACGAGGACCGACACCTCTATCAGCGTGACGGAGAAGGTGAGGACAAGCGTGCCATAGGGCTGACCCAGACGGTCAGACACGCGCTCGGCATGCTGCACGGCGGAAAAGGCGGTGCCGAGCAGCAGGGCTGTCGAAACAAGCGCCATCAGGTCGGAGGACGCGATGTTTATAAAATAGGATGTCGCGGCCAGCAGACCGGCCGCGACAGGAAAGACATAGGCGTAGCGTGCGACCATCGGCCCGCCGGTTCCATTCTCAAGGGGTCAGGGACAGGCCCTTGGCCTTGCGCTCCGCAAGGAGCCCCAGATAGCAGGCGGCGAGCGATGCGCCCGCCAGCGCGGTGATCTCCGCATGATCAAAGGGAGGCGAGACCTCCACCACGTCGAAGCCCTTGAGGTTGAGGCCGCCCAGCCGGCGCAGGCAGGTCAGCGCCTCCCGCGTGGTGAGCCCGCCGCAGACCGGCGTGCCGGTGCCGGGCGCATAGGCGGGGTCAAGCGCGTCGATATCGAAGGAGACATAGACCGGGGCATCTCCGACGCGGGTGCAGATAAGGTCCGCAAGCGCCTTGGAGCCCATCTCTCCGGCATCGAAGCCGTGCACCACGTCGATGCCGAAGGTCTCCGGTGCATGGGTCCGGATGCCCACCTGCACGGAGCGGTCCACGCGAATCAGGCCATCCTTGACCGCGCGGGTGATCATGGTGCCGTGATCCACACGGGTCCCGTCATCATCCCAGGTGTCCTGATGGGCATCGAACTGGATCAGCGCCACCGGCTCACCGATGCGGTCCACCAGCGCCCGCAGCACGGGGTAGGTCAGAAAGTGGTCGCCCCCCAGCGTCACCAGATGGCTGCCACGGGCATAATGCTGCTTCGCCTGCGCCTCGATGGCACCGGGAATGGAATAAGGCAGGCCGTAGTCGAAGACGCAGTCGCCGGCATCCGCCACTTCCATCGCCTCGAACGGATCAATGCCGAAAGGATAGAGCGGATCGCCGTCCATGATCTCGGATGCGGCGCGGATGGCACGGGGCCCGAAGCGGGTTCCGGGCCTGTTGGATACGGTGACATCAAGGGGAATGCCCCACACCACCACCTCGGCACCACCCCCGTCACGGGCATAGCGGCGGCGCAGGAAGGATGTGACACCGGAATAGTTCGGCTCCATGGACTGGCCGAAACGGAAGGACGGGTCCAGAGCCCGGTCGACAGGACGGGGGGACAGGGGATCGTCGCTCATGAGACGCCTCTCAAGCCTCCGCTTCCGGGAAGCCGCCGCGCGGCGCGTCCGGAGGCGAGGTCGCGAGGTTCCCGATAGCCGCCGCGCCGCAGGGTGGCAAGCGCGGCGAACGCCGCCTCTCCGCCTTCCCAAGCGTCAGATGGCGTATTCGCCCACCTCGTGGCCGCGCGGCGGCCGGCAGTCGGCGGCCCCGCCCGCGGCGGGATAGAAACGGGCGCGATCGAGCCGGACCGAGACCTTGGCGCCGTTGGGCACCTTCACCGTGGGGGGAATGGTCGCCTCCACGCGGGCACCGCCAAGGTCCACCTCCAGAAGGCGGGTCGCACCATGGCGGCGGAAACCGAGAACCGTCCCTTCCACGCCGGGCGTGCCGGGCATGGAGACGGTGATATCGTGCGGCCGCACGAACAGGATGCCGCCGCCGTCCGGAACCGGTTCCAGCGTGCGGGCCACCAGCGTTCCGGCCAGCCGGATCTCGCCCTGCCCCGCCTCCACCTCAAACCGGCTGGATTCGCCCATGAAGCCGAACACGTCGGGCGTTGCGGGGCGGTCATAGACATCGTCGGGGGTGCCGACCTGCTCGATGCGACCCTTGCTCATCACCACGACACGATCGGCCAGTTCCAGCGCCTCTTCCTGATCGTGGGTCACGAACAGGGTGGTGTGGCCGGTCTGCTCGTGCAGATGCCGCAGCCAGGCGCGCAATTCCTTGCGCACGAGCGCGTCGAGTGCGCCGAAGGGCTCGTCCAGCAGCAGCACGCGCGGCTCGATGGCCAGCGCCCGCGCGAGCGCCACGCGCTGCCGCTGGCCACCCGACAGCTGCGCCGGGTATCGCGCGCCATAGCCTTCAAGCTGGATCAGGCCGAGCAGTTCATCAATCCTCCGGCGGATATCAGCCTCACCGGGACGGGTCGCACGCGGCCGCGAGCGCAGGCCATAGGCGATGTTGTCCGCCACCGTCATGTGCCGGAACAGGGCATAATGCTGGAACACGAAGCCGATGCCCCGGTGCCGCACGGGCACTGTGGAGGCATCCACATCGCCGAGCCGCACAGTACCGGAATCCAGATTTTCCAGCCCCGCCACCGCCCGCAGCAATGTGGTCTTGCCCGAGCCGGAGGGGCCAAGCAGGGCAACCAGTTCGCCCGAATGCACATCCAGCGAAATCCCGTCGAGGGCCTTCTGGGTGCCGAAGATCTTCACGGCGTCTCGAACGGCAACGGCAGTCATGAATGGATCCGTCAGGAAAACAGGGGAGCCTTATGCCACGAAAGCGGCGGCGGATGAAACGACGCTGCTGCAGGGGCGTGCGGCTCAGCGGCGGACCGCCATGCCGGAATAAAGCGGCGTGCCTGTGGGCGCGTCCGCAGGTGTGCTGCCGTCCGGCTCCTCGGTGACGATCAGCAGCGCATCCGCAAGCTGGGCCGGCGTCAGCGCTGGCAGGAGATCGGAGACATAGGCGCCGGGCTCCCGGAAACCGGCCAGATGCCGGGTGCCCGCCTGCGCGGTGACGATCCACAGATCGTACCGCATGCCCGCACGCGGCGGGATCGAGACCTTCAGCACCGATACGAGGCCGGTATCGGGATCGAAGGCGAGCCCCACGGCCGGAACCGGCTGTGGCCCGAGCACGGCGAACGCCTCCGGCACCGGCTCCGGAGGCGCGGGCGGGGAAACCGGAACCTGAGCCGCGGCCTCGGGCGCTGCTTTGGGCTCCGATGCCTCGGGCGCAGCGGCGGAGGGCGCGACGGGAGCGGTCTCAAGGGCGGCTTCGCGTTGGGTGTCCGCCGGGACGCCCGGATCGGGCCGGTGGAGTTCGCGATAGGCGAAGCCGCCAGCGCCCAATAGCAGCACGAGCATCAGCACCCCGCTCAACCGCCGCCAGGCGTTTGGCGGCGTGTCGCCCGCCTCTACGGGTCGGGCGGAGAGGGGCGGACGGACGTCCGGCGCCCCTGGGAGCTCTGATCTGCCCGGCCCGGCGGGATGAGGAGCAAATTCCACGGCAGGCGCCACGCCCTCGGCCGACCTCACCGGCGCGGCGGGCTCAGCATCCGGGCGCTCAACATCGAGAGGCTCTATCGCCGGAGGCGAGGCGTCTTCGGGGGGCGAAGGCGCGTCAACCGCAGGCGCATCGGAGGATGGTGCGTCCTCCAGCGGTGCCGCCACCGCCTCTACGACCGGCTCCGCAGCGGCGGGTTCGTCGTGCTCCGGCACATCGGCATGGTCTTCGCTGGACGGTTCGGTGGCAGGCATCCCCGCCGCTTCCGGCACGATGTCCGCAGGCGAAACCGGAGCGAGCGAAACCGGAACCGGCTCGGAGGGCACGTCCTGCGCAGAAGCCTCTGCCTCCGGCTCTACCGGGGGCGCAGGCGAGGCCGCGTCTTCCGCCATCGAAGGCGGCAGCGGAATGTCCGATCGCCCTTCGGCCTCACACGGCGGCACCGCAGGAGGCGCATCGGACGGACCTTCCGGCACAGCCATATCCACGGGCGGGACATCGGAGACGGGGGCGGACGCCCCCCCATCCTCAGGCGCATTCTCGGGCGCATCCGGCAGCGGATCACCGGCCGGCGCGACTGCCGGGACTTCGGCAGTGTCCGATGGGTGCTCTTCCGCCGGGACATACGTCTCGTCGACGGGGGGCACCACCTCGTCCGCAATTTCCTCAAGCGGTGGAAGCGCGGCGAGGATATCCGCGAACAGTTCGTCGGGTGGAGAGGCGGGCGCCGAGAGTTCGTGCAGGGGAGCAAGCCGCTCCTCCCACAGG
>NCCY01000170.1 GCA_002279855.1 Rhizobiales bacterium 12-68-15 | reverse complement strand
GCGGACCGGCTGTTCGACATCACCGTCGCCGAGGATGCCTCGCCGACGCTCCGCCAGCTTGCCGAATCCGTCGGCTTCATGCTGGTGCAGATCGAAGCGCGCGAAATGCGTCTCACCGGACTGGTGGACGACCTCCGCACCGTCCAGAAGCAACTGGAAGTGGCGAACCGGCAGCTCGCGCAGGAAAATGCCGAGCTGACCGTCACGGTGGAGCGGCTGAAGGTGGATATCGACCGCAAGGAGTTCCACCGCGAGGTTGGCGAGATCGTCGAGACCGAATATTTCCAGCAGTTGCAGCGCCGCGCGCGGGACATGCGTGCGCGCCACGGGGCGCCGAAGACGGGGCCGAAGGGGACCGGGAAGCCATGACCTTTATCGTTTCCACCCATTCCTATCGCGGCGGCACGGGCAAATCGAACATCTCGGCCAATCTCGCGGCCCTGCTCGCCCTCCAGGGTCACCGGGTGGGCGTGATCGACGTGGACATCCGCTCTCCCGGCATCCACGCGCTGTTCGGAATCGATCCCCACACCACCCATTCGACCCTCAACGACTTCCTGTGGGGCCGGTGCAATGTGGAGGACACGGTGCTGGATGTGACAGCGGCCGTTCTGCCTCCCGGAGCGCCGGGCATTGCCGGAAAGGTGCTGCTCGTCCCCTCCAGCATGCGCACCGGCGAGATCGCCCGCATCCTGAAGGAAGGGTATGCGGTCGAACTGCTGAACCAGGGCATCCAGTCGCTGTGCGACAAGCTCAGCCTCGATTACCTGCTCATCGACACCCATCCCGGCGTCAACGAGGAGACGCTGCTCTCCATCGCCATTTCGGATTGCCTGCTGCTGGTGCTGCGCCCCGACCAGCAGGATTATCAGGGCACTGCGGTGACACTGGAACTGGCCCGGCGGCTGGAAGTCCCCCAGCTGCTGCTGGTGGTCAACAAGGCGCTCAACGCCATGGACAAGGTGCATCTGAAGGAAGAGATCGAAGCCGCCTACCAGACGCCGGTCGCCTGCGTGCTGCCCCTCAGCGAGGACCTGATCCGCCTCGGCAGCGCCGGGATTCTTGTGGCGGTGAGGCCGGAGTCGCCTTATGTCGCCGCGCTCGGCGAGGTGGTCCGGCTGATGCAGCACCCGAGCCGGTAAGGCGGCACCTCGCCGCGCACCGCCCGCTCAGATGAGCGGGCGGCTCCCCACGATCACCACTTCGAAGTTCAGCGCCGTGCCGGCAATGGCCAGTTGCAGGTCGTTCACCTTGCTGGCCTGGAGGCCTTCGATCACCCGCCACTGCGACTGGTCGGCCGCCCGGAAGCAGGCCATGGCCGCAACATATTCCGCCTCGGGCGTCACCTCCGCCTTCACCGGAATATTTGCATCCGGAGGCACGAGAATCTCTTTCCGGAACGCGAGGCTGCTGCCGAGATGCCCCTCGTCGCCGCTGAACATGGTGGCAAAATCGCTCTGGAGGAACGGCACGTTGCTCTTGAGGGCGTAGATGCGCACCACCACCGGCGCGGCCTGCCCGGCCGGCGAGGGGTTGATGGTGCCGTCCGACAGGATGCGCACGCCGATAATGGTCTGCTTGGGCGGCGGCAGCAGGCTGGAACAGCCCGACAGCGCCAGCGCGCCCCCGGCGCCCGCCAGTTTCGCCCCACCCCGCAGCACATCGCGACGCGAGGGGATCTGGCCGGACTGCGCCCTGCGCTGGTTCATCTCATTCACGACGCCTCACAAGCCTCCGGAGTCCTGGCACCGAAGCGCGGCCCCTCCGTCCATTGGCGCAAATCATATGGCTCACGGATGACGGACCGCAGCTAATTCAGGCGGATATGGCCAATTATTTTTAAACGGCCCTGCCCCTGCCTTTTAAAAATCTCCGACATATTCGCACTATAAGGACAATGGACCACGCCGCCGCCGCGCAGGCGCTGGGTTGGACCGGGAGACGGGGACGCATGACGCCGATCGATCTCAAGCCGCTGATTGCCCGCCTCAACACCGCCAGCCGCGCGGCGCTGGAGAATGCCGCCGGCTTCGCGCTGATGCGCACCCATTATGCGGTGGAGGTGGAGCACTGGCTCGCGAAGCTGCTGGAAGATTCCCAGACCGACATCCCCGTGATCCTCGCGCATTTCGGCATCGATATCGGCCGCGTGCAGCTGGACCTCACCCGCAGCCTTGACCGGCTACGCACCGGCAACACCCGCCCGCCGTCCCTGTCGCCCGACATCATCACCACCGCAAAGGATGCCTGGCTGCTGGCGTCCATCGCTTCGGGGCTCTCGCAGGTGCGGTCCGGCCATCTGCTGTGGGCGATGCTCGACACCGACGCCCTGGCCCTGCGGATCACCGACAGCGCGCCCGAACTGCGCGCCCTCACCGCCGATGCGCTGCGGCGCGAGTTTCCCGCAATCATCTCCAAATCGGCGGAACAGGCCACAGGCGCCCCCGCGCTCGGGGGAACAGGCCCGGCACTTGGCGGGCCCGAATGCGCCGCCGGCCCTGCGGCCAAGGGCGGCGATGCGCTGGCCCAGTACACCGTGGACCTGACGGCGGAGGCCAAGGCCGGGCGCATCGACCCGATTCTCGGCCGCGACGAGGAAATCCGCCAGATCACCGACATCCTGATCCGCCGGCGCCAGAACAACCCGATCCTCACCGGCGAGGCGGGCGTGGGCAAGACGGCGGTGGTGGAGGGCTTTGCGCTCAAGATCGCTGCCGGCGACGTGCCGCCGGCCCTGCGCAATGTGGTGCTGCGCACGCTCGACCTCGGCCTGCTGCAGGCCGGCGCCAGCATGAAGGGCGAGTTCGAGAGCCGCCTGCGGTCGGTGATCGATGCGGTGAAGGCCTCGCCCGTCCCGGTCATCCTGTTCATCGACGAAGCGCACAATCTCGTCGGCGCCGGCGGCGCGGCGGGCCAGGGCGATGCGGCGAACCTGTTGAAACCGGCCCTCGCACGCGGCGAGCTGCGCACCATCGCGGCCACCACATGGGCGGAATACAAGAAGTATTTCGAGAAGGACGCCGCCCTCACCCGCCGCTTCCAGGTGGTGAAGGTGGAGGAGCCCTCCGAAGACATGGCCGTCTCCATGCTGCGCGGGCTGGTGCCCGTGCTGGAGAAGTTCCACAAGGTGCGCATCCTCGACGAGGCGATCGGCGAGGCCGTTCACCTCTCGGCCCGCTATATCCCCGCCCGCCAGCTTCCCGACAAGGGCGTATCCCTGCTGGACACCGCCTGCTCGCGGGTTGCGGTGAGCCAGACCACCATTCCCGGCGCCATCGAGGACCGGGACCGGCGGGTGTCGCGCATCGATGCGGAGCTGGACCTGCTGCAGCGCGAGGCGGCGGTCGGCGCCTCCAACGCGGCGCGGCGGACGACGCTGGAAGAGGAACGCGGCGTGCTGGTGGCGGAGCGGGAGGCTCTGGACACGCGCTGGAAAGAGGAACTCGGCATCGTGGAGCGCCTCGGCGCGCTCCGGGAAGCGCTGGAGACCCCTGCCCCCGATGCCGACACCGACGCCCTCAAGGTGGAGTTCGTGGATCTCTCCACCCGGCTGAACGCCTTGCAGGGAGAGACCCCGCTGGTGTTCCCGCTGGTGGACGGGCAGGCCATTGCCGAGGTGGTGCAGAACTGGACCGGCATTCCGGCCGGCCGCATGCGGTCGGACGAAATCCGCAACGTGCTTGCTCTAAAGGAGACGATGGAACGGCGCATCGTCGGCCAGTCCCATGCGGTCGAAGCGGTGGTGCAGGCCATCCGCACCTCGCGGGCGCGCCTGACCGATCCGCGCAAGCCGCTGGGCGTGTTCCTGATGGTCGGCCCGTCGGGCGTCGGCAAGACCGAGACCGCCCTGACCCTCGCCGAACTGCTCTATGGCGGGGAACAGAACCTCACCACCATCAACATGTCGGAGTTCAAGGAGGAGCATAAGGTCAGCCTCCTCATGGGCTCGCCTCCCGGCTATGTGGGCTATGGCGAGGGCGGCATCCTCACCGAAGCCGTGCGGCGCAAGCCCTATTCGGTCATCCTGCTGGACGAGATGGAGAAGGCCCACCAGGGCGTGCAGGACGTGTTCTTCCAGGTGTTCGACAAGGGGCACATGAAGGACGGCGAAGGCCGTGACATCGACTTCAAGAACACCATCATCATCATGACCTCCAACGCGGCATCCGACCTCATCGCGAAGCTCTGCGCGGACCCGGACACCACGCCCGAGCCGCACATCCTCGCCGAGGCGCTGCGCCCGGAGCTGATGAAGTACTACAAGGCCGCCTTCCTCGGCCGCGTGACGCTGGTGCCGTATCTGCCGCTCTCCGACGAAACCATCCGGCGGATCGTGGTGCTCCAGCTCGAGCGCATCCGGCGGCGGGTGGCGGACGCCTACAGCGCCGAGTTCGACTATGATCCGGCGCTGGTAGAGACCATCGCCTCGCGCTGCACGGAAAGCGCATCGGGCGCGCGCAATATCGAGAACATCCTCTCGCGCACCCTGCTGCCGGAACTCTCCGGCGAGATCCTGCAGGCGCTGGCGCAGGAGACGCCCATTACCGGCGTATCCGTCGGCATCGCGCCGGACGGGCATTTCACCTACAGCGTGCGGTAAGGCGCCGGAATGCCCCCCGCCGCCCGCATGACCGACCAGGTGCAGCAGACCGCGCCGCACTGCCATGCCCCCATGCATCCCCCCGCGCCGGTGCCAACCCCGGTGCCGCATCCCGGCTTGCCGCTCGCCATCATGAAGGGATGCCCCACGGTGCTGATCGGCAACATGCCGGCGGCCCGCGCCACGGACACCACCATGCCCTGCATGCTGCCCGGCTGCGTGCCGGGCGGACCGGCCATGATCGCCAAGGGCTCGTCCACGGTGCTGATCGGCAGCCTTCCGGCAGCGCGCGTGGGGGACAGCAGCATGCATACGAGCTGCGTCGCACCCATTCCCAGTCCCACCGGCAGCATCTTGCCGCCCGGATGCCCGACCGTCATGATCGGCGGCTGAGGCATGCGGCTCGGCCATTTCGAAGCGCTGCGCCCGCTCTGCCCGGCTTGCCGGGCGCGCGGACAGGACCGCCCCCTGACCTTGGTCGCGGAGGCGGGGACGGACAGCGACATCACGGCGGGCGTGCTCGTGTGCCGCGATGGGTGCGAGCAGGCCTTCCCCATCATCGACGGCATCCCCATCCTGATGCCGGACCTTGCGGGATGGCTCGCCTCCAACCTGCATCTGGTGCAGCAATCGGACATTGCGGGCGCGGCCGCTGAAGCGGTCGTGGGCGCGCTGGCGGGGCCGGATTCCGCCTTCAACATCGTGCGCCAGCAGCAATCCACCTATGGCCATAGCCATTACGGCGACCTTGCGGACGGGTCCGCCTGCCTCGACGTGCCCGGCGGCGCCGTATCGCTGCTGCATGCCGGCCTCGGGCCGGGCCCGCTGCCGCCGGGGCCGGTGCTCGACATCGGCTGCGCGGTGGGCGGCGGCGTGTTCGGCCTGTGCGCCATGACGGACGGGCCTGTGCTCGGCATCGACGTGAACTGGCCGCTCCTGAAGATCGCCCGGAGCGCCTGCGACACCGGCCGGGTGACGTTTCCCTTCCGCCAGACCGGCGTTCACTATGACCGGCGTTCCGGCGTCCTTCCCGGGGAGAATCACCACAAGGCCGATGTCTGGGTGGCGGATGCGCTGGTGCTACCCTTTGCGGCCGGAACGTTCGGGCAGGTGGTGTCGCTGAACGTGCTCGACTGCATTTCGGACCCGGTCCGGATGGTGGCGGAACTGGCGCGGAGCCTCGCTTCCGGCGGGGGCTATCTGGTGTCCACGCCATTCGACTGGGCAAGCCATGCCACCCCTGCGCACCTTTGGATTGCGGGTACTGACGGAGTCGTGAAGGTGTTGGAACAGTCGGGGCTTAAGCTGCTCCAAATACAGGAAGCGGAATGGAAATTACGCCTGCATGCCCTGTCGGTCATGACCTATCAGGTTAAAATTTTTACGGGCGCTCAGGCTTGAACTTTTCTATAGGGTGATGAAGCTTCAAGTCGCGGAAACGTCAAGAAACTCCGCTAAATGCCAGATTGCACTGCAGCAGTGCGCGATAGGGGGACGCAATGGCCATCTATGTGAATTATGACGGCATTCCCGGTGAGGCCACCCAGCAGGACCACACCAAGTGGATCGACGTGCTGTCGCTCTCCTGGGGCGTCGGG
>NCCY01000169.1:2585-12848 GCA_002279855.1 Rhizobiales bacterium 12-68-15 | reverse complement strand
GCACCTACGTTTCCTGAGGCGCTCGGATGGGGAGTGGCGCCGCCTGAGCAGCGGCAGCCGCCGAGCCCTCCCTCAGCCCCCCGCCGTCTTCTGCCGGTGCAGCACCGGCGGGCGATAGACCAGCAGCTTGTCGATGCGGCGGCCGTCCATGTCCACGATCTCGAAGCGCCAGCCCTGCGCGTCGAAGAGAGTGCCCACTTCCGGCAGTTCTTTGATGTGGGAGAGGGCGAAGCCGGCCACCGTGTGGTAGCTGCCGTCATCCTCAAGGTCCACGTTCAGAACCTCGCGCAGTTCATCCACCGGCGTCTCGCCGGAGATCAGCAGCGAGCCGTCCTGCCGTTCCACCACATGGCTTTCCTGCGTCTGGTCGGCCTCATGGATGGAGCCGGTGATGGCGACCAGGAGGTCATAGCCGGTGACGACGCCGACCATGTCGCCATATTCGTCCACCACGATGCCCATGGGCACGTCCGCACCGCGCAGGATGCGCATGGCCTCCAGTGCGCCGACCGTTTCCACGAGGAAGGGCACAGGCTCCACGAAGGCGCGCGGATCGGGCGTTTCGCCCTTCAGATAGGCATTCAGCAGGCGCTTCGCCTGGATGACGCCGATGGTCTCCTCGGGTGATTTCTCGCAGGCCGGCATGCGGCTGTGGGGGGCATCAAGCAGCGTCTGGCGGATTTCCTCCGCGCTAGACGTGAGGTCCACCCATTCCACGTCCGGCCGTGGCGTCATGATGGCCGTCACGGGACGATCCGCGAGGCGCATCACGCCCGAGATCATCCGACGCTCCGCGGGATGGATGACGCCGGCGCCTTCGGCCTCCGCGATGATGGCGCGGATTTCGTCGTCCGTCACACCGCCGCCCTCGCCGCCCTGCCCGCCCATCAGGCGCAGCACCGCGCGGGTGGACAGGTCCAGCAGCCACACCGCCGGCGCTGCGACCCGCGACAGGGTCACCATGAGCGGCGCGAGCACGATCGCGAGCTTTTCCGGATTGCGCAGCGCCATGCGCTTCGGGATCAGTTCGCCGATGATGAGGGAGATATAGGTGATCGCGGCGACCGCGACCGTATAGCCCAGGGGATCGGCCACATTGCGCGGCACGCCGGCATCGGAGAGCAGGTGCCCCAGCCATTCGCCGATGCTCGCGCCCGAAAAGGCGCCGGCGAGGATGCCGATCAGCGTGATGCCGATCTGCACGGTGGAGAGGAACCGTCCGGGCTCGGCCCCCAGCAACAATGCGGCCTTGGCGCCCTTGTGCCCCCGGTCCGCCCTTGAGCGGAGCCGGGCTGGACGGGCGGAGACGATGGAAAGCTCCGCTGCGGCAAGGACGGCGTTCAACAGAACAAGGGCAATGACGATCAGAATTTCGAGAATGGGCATGGCGAGGTTGGATGGCCTTTCCCCCCACCCATAACATAATGGACGCCGCGATTGGATGACGGACGCACGGAAAATCCTGCACCCACCGCAAAGCCTTCAATTTTGCGGCGTTTTCCTCTAGATCACGGCCTGCCCCGCCGGACGGCGGGCCTTGAGGAGCGAAGGCAAGCGCATGTCGTTCAACACGTTCGGCCACATGTTCCGGGTGACCACCTTCGGGGAAAGCCACGGCCCGGCCATCGGCTGCGTGGTGGATGGCTGCCCGCCCGGCCTGCGCTTCACGCAGGAAGAGATCCAGGCGGCACTCGACCGCCGCCGGCCCGGCCAGTCCCGATTCACCACCCAGCGCCGCGAGCCCGACGAGGTCCGCATCATTTCCGGAACCCTGCCCCATCCCGAGGGCGGGCTCATGACCACCGGAACGCCGGTGACCATGCTGATCGAGAATGTGGACCAGCGCTCCAAGGATTATGCCGCCATCGCCGGCAGCTATCGCCCCGGCCATGCCGACTATACCTATGACGCCAAATACGGCATCCGCGACCATCGCGGCGGCGGCCGGTCCTCCGCCCGCGAGACCGCGACGCGGGTTGCGGCCGGGGCCCTGGCGGCGAAGGTTCTGCCGGGCGTGACCGTGCGCGGCGCGCTGGTGCGGATCGGCGAGATCGAAATCGACCGCAGCCGCTGGGACTGGGCCGAAGTGGCGAACAATGCCTTCTTCTGCCCCGATGCCGAGACCGTTCCGGTATGGACCGATTATCTCGACGGGATTCGCAAGAGCGGTTCTTCCGTTGGTGCGGTGGTGGAGATCGTGGCGGAGGACGTCCCTCCCGGCCTCGGCGCGCCGCTCTATGGCAAGCTGGACGCAGACCTTGCCGCCGCCTTCATGGGCATCAATGCGGTGAAGGGGGTCGAGATCGGCGAGGGCTTCAACGCCGCCCGCCTCACCGGCGAGCAGAATGCCGACGAGATGCGGCGCGGAAATGAGGGGCGGCCGGTCTTCCTCTCCAACCATGCGGGCGGCGTTCTGGGCGGCATCTCCACCGGCGCGCCGCTGGTGGCGCGCTTCGCCGTGAAGCCCACCTCCTCCATCCTTACGCCCCGCCAGACGGTGGACAAGTTCGGCGCGGAGACGGACATCTCCACCAAGGGGCGGCACGATCCGTGTGTCGGTATCCGCGCCGTGCCGGTGGGCGAAGCGATGATGTGGTGCGTGCTGGCGGACCATGTGCTGCGCCATCGCGGGCAGGTGGGCGAGACGCCGCACTGGCCCGCCAATCCCTGATTTCAGTATTACTGAAAAGTGAGATTGTTTCAGTAGCACTGAAGATCGCGGCTTGCTAAGCTGCCGGCATGAAGCTGACGGAGTGGCTTGCCAGCACCGGGATTTCCCGCAGCGCCTTCGCACGGCAGGTGGGCCTTTCGCCCGCCAGCGTGACGTCGCTGTGCAACGATGCGCGCGCCTGGGTCTCCCGCGAGACCGCAGAGCGCATTGCCGATGCCACCGGCCACGCCGTCACGCCGAACGACCTGCTTGGCCTTGAGCCGCCGCGAGAGCGAGGTACTTCCGTGATCGACAGCGTCCATTCCCGCGTCCAGACCGCCATCGAAGCCATTGCGCGCGGGGAGATTGTCGTCGTCACCGACGATGACGACCGCGAGAATGAAGGCGACCTCATCCTCGCGGCGTCCCTGACCACGCCGGAAAAGATGGCCTTCGTCATCCGCAACACCTCCGGCATCGTCTGCACGCCCCTGCCCGCCTCCGAGGCCAAGCGCCTGCGGCTGGAGCCGATGGTGGCCACCAATGACGCCCCCATGGGCACCGCCTTCACCGTCTCGGTGGACGTGCGGCACGGCACCACCACCGGCATCTCGGCGGAAGAGCGCACCAACACCGTGCGGGCGCTCGCAAATCCCAATATGGGCGCGGCGGATTTCGTGCGCCCGGGCCATGTGTTCCCCCTCATCGCCAAGGAAGGCGGCGTGCTGATCCGCTCCGGCCACACGGAAGCGGCGGTAGACCTCTGCCGCCTCGCCGGTCTGCCGCCCATCGGCGTCATCGCGGAACTGGTGAATGATGACGGCACCGTGCAGCGCGGACCGCAGGTGACGGCATTCGCCGAGAAGCACGGGCTGCACCGGATCTCGGTGGCCGACCTCATCTCCTACCGGCAGGCGCGCGAGAAGCTGGTGACCCGCTCGGCGGAATTCGCTGTCCCGACCGTCATCGGCGACATGCGGGGCTTTTCCTTCAACACCCCGTTCGAGAGCGTGAACCATCTGGCGGTGGTGCTGGGGCGGATCGGCGACGGCGAGAACGTGCTGGTGCGCCTGCACCGGGCGGACCCGATCGCGGATGCTTTCGGCGGCGCCCGCAGCGTGCAGAAGTCGCTGGAGCGCATCAAGGCCGAGGGACGCGGCGTCCTGGTCTATCTGCGCGACGGGACGGCCGGGGTGCCAGCCACCGCCATGAACCGCTCCGAGAAGAGCGCCAGCGAGGCAGAGCGCGACCAGCACTGGCGCGAGGTCGGCCTCGGGGCGCAGATCCTGCGGGATCTCGGCATCGTCTCCATCCGCCTTCTTGCTTCCAAGGCAAGGACTTATGTGGGACTGGCCGGGTTCGGGATCGAGATCGTCGAGACCGAGACGCTGGACGCCTGACCGCTTGTTTCGTCGCAAACCCTTGCGGCGCCTCGCGCGGCGGATAACACCGTGGACGTCCTTCTGGTCCTGGCGGTGGACATTTCCTATTCCATGGACCCGGACGAGCAGGCCCTGCAGCGGGAGGGCTATGCCTCGGCCCTCGTTTCCACGGAGTTCCTCAACGCCCTGAAGCTCGGCCCGAACGGACGCATCGCCATCACCTATGTGGAGTGGGCGGGCGAGCGCGAGCAGCAGGTGATCGTGCCCTGGCATCTGGTGGACGGGCCGGATACGGCGCAGTTGCTCTCGGAGCGTATCCGTTCCGTGCCGCTCAGGCGCGCCTACCGTACGTCTATTTCCAGCGTCATCCTGTTCGCATCCGGCCTGTTCAAGCAGAGCGGCTACCGGGCGCTGCGCAACGTCATCGACGTGTCCGGCGACGGGGTGAACAATCACGGCCCGCCCGTCACCCGCGCCCGCGACGAGGCGGTGCGGCAGGGGATTACCATCAACGGCCTGCCGCTCATGCTGAAGCGCAGCATGAACTCGGCCCTCGATGTGCCGGAGCTGGACGTCTATTACGAGGACTGCGTCATCG
The DNA here is from genome assembly GCA_002279855.1 of Rhizobiales bacterium 12-68-15. Lineage (GTDB taxonomy): Bacteria > Pseudomonadota > Alphaproteobacteria > Rhizobiales > Xanthobacteraceae > Aquabacter. The sequence continues at coordinate 8,218 of NCCY01000169.1, read as the reverse complement.
GCGGTCCCGGCGCGTTCGTCATTCCGGTGCGCACGCGCGAGGAAGTGGTGCGGGCCATCAAGACCAAGATGGTGCTGGAGGTGGCCGGCGTGAAGCCGAAGCCCGCGCCCCGCATCATCCCCGCCGCCGACCCGGCGCGCATTTCCTGCCTGATCGGGGAGCGCATCTGGCAGGAAAACTGGAACAACTGAGAGGCCCCTGCCCTACCGCTCGAACCGCCCCACCAGTTCCACATGGGGCGAGTAGCGGAACTGGTCCACGGGCGTCACCTCCACGAGGCGGAAGCCGCCGGCGATCAGAAGGCGCGCGTCGCGGGCGAAGGTGGTGACGCTGCACGAGACATAGGCGATCTGCGAGACCCGCGCCTGCGCCAGCTCGCGGGCCTGCGCCTCCGCACCCTGGCGGGGCGGGTCGATGACGACGGCCTCGAACCGCGCCAGCTCCGCTGCCATCAGCGGACGGCGGAACAGGTCGCGCACCTCGCCCTCCACCTGCCGCAGACCGGGCGTCGCCTGCCCCGCCCGCACCATGGCGGCCACGGCCGGAGCGTTGTTCTCGAAGGCCGCGACCTTGTGGCGCTCCGCAAGCCGCAGGGCGAAGGTGCCGACGCCGCAGAACAGGTCCGCCACCATGCCGGCCCCCGCGACCATGTCGAGCGCCAGACGGGCGAGCGTCGCCTCCCCGGCCTCCGTCGCCTGCAGGAAGCTGGCGGGCGGTAGGGCGACGCGGGCGCGGCCCATGGTGACGAAGGGGGTCTCACGCTGGAGCAACAGTTCCCCGTGACGGGTAAGGCGCGCCAACCCGAAGCGCTCCGCCACCGCCGCCAGATCCATGGCGACCATGGGGTCGAGCGGGCCGGAGCCGCGCACATCCACATCCATGCCGGCATCGGTGGCCGTCACCTGCACGTCCAGCGGCTTGCGCATGGGGGCGATGGCCTCGGCCACCGCGCGCGCGGCGGGCAGCGCCTGCGCCAGCGCGGGGGCGAGCACCGGGCACTCGACGATCGGCACCATGGTGTGGGACTTGCGCTCGGCAAAGCCGACAATGGTGCGGGCGCCGATCTGGCGGGCATGGAAGATGGCCCGGCGGCGGCCCGCGCCATGGGCATCCACCAGCGGATGCACGTGCGTCTCAACCCCTTCGCGCGCCAGCGCCGCCACGACGAGGTCGCGCTTCCAGGCGCCATAAGCGGGCGCGGCCCAGTGCTGGAGCAGGCAGCCGCCGCACACGCCGAAATGCCGGCATTCGGGCGCGACGCGATCCGCGCTCGGGGACAGGACCTGATCGAGGGTCAGGCGGTCCTTGTCCACGCGGCCCGACACCCGCTCGCCCGGCAGGGTATAGGGCGCGTAAAGCTGGCCCTGCGGCCCCTCGATGAGGCCATCGCCCTGCGCCCCGACCCGGGCGACCACAAAATCCGTCATACGCGCACCGCCGCCATGAGAAATTCCCGATTGCCATCCCCGCCCGTGATGGGGGACGGGATGGTGCCGGCCACCCGCCAGCCGAGCCCTGTGACCTGCGCCGCGATCCGGGCGCAGACCTCGTCATGAACAGCCGCATCGCGCACGATGCCCTTCTTTACCCGTGCCGGCCCTGCCTCGAACTGCGGCTTCACCAGCACGGCGAGCACGGCGCCCGGCGCCGCCAGGGCGAGGACCGGCGGCAGCACCAGCGACAGCGAGATGAAGCTGACATCGGCGACGATGAGATCCACCGGCTCGGGGATCAGGTCGCGGGTCAAGGCGCGGGCATCGGTGCCTTCCAGCAGGCTCACGTCCGGGCGCCCCCGCAGGCGCGGATGGAACTGGTCGCGTCCCACATCCACTGCATGAACATGGCGCGCGCCGCGCTGGAGCAGGATTTCCGTGAACCCGCCGGTGGAGGCGCCAACGTCCAGCGCCACCCGGCCTGCGGGATCGATGCCGAAGGCGTCCAGCGCCGCCACAAGCTTGAGTGCGCCGCGCGACACATAGGGATGCTCCGCCTCGGCGGCGATCTCGGCGGCCCCGTCCACCTCTTCGGACGGACGGGTCACGGTGATACCGGCCACCTGGACGAGCCCCGCGCGCACCGCGGCCTGCGCCCGTGCGCGGCTTTCAAACAGCCCGCGGGCCACCAGAACCTTGTCGATGCGCTCTCGCGCCATATCTTGCATCCAGAAATAACCAGCCGCGCGCGTCGCGCCATCCTTGCCATTGGAGCCCTTCTAATGGATGGGAGGGAGGCGAGGAAGCTGGCGGGCCGACGGTTGCGACGATAAGGTCGGCTCCGGGGGCGATTTTCTGCTGAACTGCCTGGCCTTCTGCGAAGTTGACCAACAGCGAGGGCGAAAGCCCGCCTGGCAGTGACGTTCTCACCGGAGTTCCCATGCACTTCGCCTCGGCGCGCCGTCCTGCGCCCCTGTTCATCGTCCTGTGCGCCTTGCTGCTCACCCCTCTCCTGCCCGGCATCGCTGCGGCGGCCCCTGTCGCCCCCAAACCTCCCAAGGCGGCGCCGGACCCGCGCATCTGGTCGCTGGTGAAGGGGGAAGGCGCATATGTGATGCGCTATGGCATGCCCCGCGATCCGGAGCCCGACTTTGCGGTGACCTGTCAGCCCGGCGCCCAGTTGCTCCAGTTCACGGCCGAGGTGAGCGGCCGGCCCTTCGCCTCCGGCGAGGGGGTCGCCCTCACGCTCGGCAACGGCAAGCGGCGCATGGAACTGGCCGCCACGGCCTTTCTCGGCGCGGCGGACGGCAATCTCCTGGTGGAGGCTGCTGTCGCGCTGGAGCGCCGCGTGTTCGACATTTTCGACGCCGGCGACACGCTGGTGCTGCGGATTCCTTCCACCCGGCCCAAGACGCAACCCGTCAGTCTCAGTTTTCCGCTGGCGAGCGCCAAGGGGCGGTTTGCCGATTTCGAGCGCGCCTGTCTGGAACGACGCTAACCACGCGGCAAGGTCTGCCTTTCGCCCGCCGCATCTACAGCTATGATCAGCGCCGACAAGATTGGGGTCACGCCATGAGACGCGCCTTCATCGCCCTTTCGCTCGCCGCCGTTTCGGCCGCTCCCGCCTTTGCACAGGAGCAGAAGACCTGGAGCTCCTTCGACACCGACAAGGGTGCCGTGCTCGGCTTCGGTGTTCCGGAAACGGACGACACGGTGGTCACCTTCACCTGCGAGCGCGGCAACCCGGTGGTGCTGGTCAGTTCCCGCGTGGGCTCAAAGGGCCTGAAGGCAAACGACGCGGCGAAGATCATCCTCACCACCGGCAAGGTGAAGAAGGAATTCGCCGGTAAGGGCATCGCCAACGAGGAAAGCGCCGCAGTGGACGTGGATGCCGGCGGCAAGCTCGCGGACATCAAGGCCGTACTCACCGGCGGCAAGTCCATGACGCTTGAGGTCAAGGGCGTGAAGCTTCCGGTCAGCCTCGACGGCGCCGCCGACAGCTACGCCCAGTTCGAGGCGTCCTGCCAGTAACAGCCCTGCGGACGCACGCTTTCAGGCGCGGCGCGGGCGAACCCGCCGCGCCTCTGCCGTATCCACCAGCGCAAGCGCCTTCGTGGTGATGGCGTCCACGTCCATTCCCGCCATGGCCATCTGCTTGGCCGGGCTGTCGTGGTCGATATAGCTATCCGGCAGGATCATGGACCGGACCTTCAGGCCGTGATCCAGCGCGCCGGCATCGCTCAGCGCCTGCATGACCTGGCTGCCGAAGCCGCCGACCGAGCCCTCTTCCACCGTGATCAGCGCCGGATGCTCCCGCGCCATGCGCAGGATGAGATCGGTATCGATGGGCTTGGCGAAGCGCGCATCCACCACGCTGGCGGAAATGTTGAGGGCCGCCAGCTTTTCGGCCGCCTCAAGGCAAACCGCCAGCCGCGTGCCGAGGGAGACCAGCGCGATGTCCGTGCCCTCGCGCATCACCCGTCCACGGCCGATGGGAAGCACCTCGCCCCGGTCCGGCCGCTCGCAGCCGACGCCCTCGCCACGCGGGAAGCGGAAGGCGATCGGCCCCTCGTCATGGGCGACGGCGGTGGCGATCATATGGGTCAGTTCCGCCTCGTCAGCGGGGGCCATGACCGTCATTCCGGGCACGCAGGAGAGGAAGGCGATGTCGTAGGCGCCCGCATGGGTCGCCCCGTCCGCCCCCACCAGCCCGGCGCGGTCGATGGCGAAGCGCACAGGAAGGCCCTGGAGCGCCACGTCGTGGATCACCTGGTCATAGGCGCGCTGGAGAAAGGTGGAATAGAGCGCGCAGAACGGCTTGTAGCCCTCGGCCGCAAGACCTGCGGCGAACGTCACCGCATGCTGCTCGGCGATGCCCACATCGAAGGTGCGCTCCGGATAGGCCTGCCCGAACAGGTCCAGCCCGGTGCCGGACGGCATGGCGGCGGTGATGGCCACCACCTTGTCGTCCCGCGCCGCCTCCGCGATCAGGCTCTCGGCGAACACGCGGGTATAGGACGGCGCATTGGACTTGGGCTTGAGCTGGGCGCCCGTCACCACGTCGAACTTGACCACGCCGTGATACTTGTCGGCGGAGCGCTCGGCGGGCGCGTAGCCCTTGCCCTTCTGGGTCACCACATGGACGAGGATCGGCCCGGTCTTGGCATCGCGCACATTGCGCAGCACCGGCAGCAGGTGCTCCAGATTGTGGCCGTCGATGGGGCCGACATAATAGAAGCCCATCTCCTCGAACAGCGTGCCGCCGGTCCAGAAGCCGCGCGCGAACTCTTCCGCCCGCTGCGCGCCGCGCTCGACGAATTTCGGCATGTGCCGGGACAATTGCTTGCCCAGTTCCCGCAGCGACAGATAGGTGCGCCCGGAAATGAGCCGCGCCAGATAGGCCGACATGGCCCCGGTGGGCGGGGCGATGGACATGTCGTTGTCGTTGAGGATGACGATCAGCCGGCTGTCCATGGCGCCGGCATTGTTCATGGCCTCATAGGCCATGCCGGCGGACATGGCGCCGTCGCCGATGACGCACACCACATTGCGCTCCTCGCCCTTCAGATCCCGCGCCACGGCCATGCCGAGGCCGGCGGAAATGGAGGTGGAGGAATGGGCGGCGCCGAACGGATCGTAGGCGCTCTCCGTGCGGCGGGTGAAGCCCGAGAGCCCGCCGCCCTGGCGCAGGGTGCGGATGCGGTCGCGCCGGCCGGTGAGGATCTTGTGGGGATAGCACTGGTGGCCCACATCCCAGATCAGCCGGTCATGGGGCGTATCGAAGACATGATGCAGGGCGACGGTCAGCTCCACCACGCCCAGGCCCGCGCCGAGATGCCCGCCGGTCACGGACACCGCGTCGATGGTCTCGGCGCGCAGTTCGGCGGCGAGCTGCGTGAGCTTCTCGTCGGGAAGGCGCCGGAGATCGGCGGGCTCATTCACCGTGTCGAGAAGCGGCGTCCTGGAAACCGTCACGAAACACTCCGCTGTCAGTCATCGTGCAGCAGGCCGCCGATGCGGGTTCCGGCGCTGACACGCCCATTGCGGGTCGCTGAGGCTTACACGCCGATGCCCATTCACGCAACGCGCCACCGCGCGCCGCGCATTCCCTGCCCCCTGATATGGGCATGCCCAAGGCACCGGCCAAGGCCGCTGCGTCATATCCTCCCGCTCCGAAGGGGCTGACGTCCGTCAGGCCGG
>NCCY01000169.1:0-2540 GCA_002279855.1 Rhizobiales bacterium 12-68-15 | reverse complement strand
AGCTTGCGCGCCAGCGCCCGCAGGGCGAGGTCGTCATCCTCGTGATAGAGGAAGATCTTCTCGTCGAAGCCGCCCATGGCGAGGAACAGGTCGCGCGCCACCAGCACCGCCGCCCCGTGGACGAAGCGCGTGCAATAGTCGCCGGCGATCTCCTCCTCCTTCAGCCGCCGCGCGCGGGGCACCGGCTCCAGGATCGAGCCCTCCTTGCGCATGAGGCGGCCATTCTCCCCCACGATGGCCGGCATGAGGAAGCCCGGCCCATACAGCGCCGCCGCCGCCAGCAGGCGGTCGAGCGCGCCCGCCTCCAGCTCGGCATCGGGATTGAGGAACAGCAGATAGGGCGTCGTCGCCGCCCGCGCGCCGGCATTGCAGGCGGTGCCAAAGCCGAGATTGCGCGGCAGCGCCACAAGCTCCGCCGCACGCGGCAGGCCGGCCATGAAGCCGATGCCCTCGGGGCTCGCATTGTCCACGATGACCACCGGGGTCTCGCGCGGCACGGACCCGACCGCCCGGCCGATCACCGCCCCGCTGTCATAGGAGACGAGAATGACGGTGACCGCTTCAAGCCCCTGCACGTCCCCGTCTCCCGAAAGCGCGGCCGTGCCGCATTGCCCGCGATAGGTAGCACCCCGGGGCCATGGCGCAAGCCGGGAGGAGCGGCGGGCCTTTCATCCCCGCCCCCGCTCCGTTAGAAGCATGCGACCATGCCGACGCGCGACCCGCCCCCCACGCTTCGCCGCCACATCTTCTTCGTGGCGGGGTTCGATCCCATGGACAGCGCGGGCCATCACCGCATCTTCCAGCGGGAGACGGCGCGCTTTGCCGGGGTGTGGAACATCCGCGCCTCCGCCGACGCCACCCCGCGCCCCACGCCCACCGGCGCGCTCTGGAACGCGCGCGCGGAAGGACCGGGCTGGGCGACGCAGACCACCTTCGAGCTGCTCGCCTGGGGCGATCTGGTGGCGGCGGAGATGAAGCGCAGCCGGATCTCCCACATCCTCGGCGGCATCCGCGCGCTGGGCGACATGATCGCCACCGGGACGATCCTGCGCTATTTCCGCTTCAGCCACCGCTACGGCATCTTCTTTCTGCTCACCTATGTCACCCTGCTGCTGATCTTCGCCGCCGCGCTGGGGGCGGGATGGCTGGGCGTGCGGCTGCTGGCGGATCACGGCCTCTGGCCCGCCCTCGCCGCCGGGCTCGCGGCGGCAGGGTTTGTCTATGCCGGCGCCATGGCGCTGTTCGGATCGCGGCTGCGGCTCAAGCAATCCCTCGATCTTGCGGAATTCTCGGTGGACTTCGTGCGCCGCCGCCATCCCGCCATCGACCTGAGGATCGCCGCCTTCGCGGAGCGCGTGCGGGAGGTGGTGCGGGCCGGCGGGGTGGACGAGGTGGTGATCGCCGGCCACAGCCTCGGCGCCATGCATGCGGTCTGCCTTCTGGCGCGGGCGCTGGAGGCGGACCCTGCGCTTCCGCAGGCCCTGCCGGTGCGCCTGCTGACTGTGGGCAACACATCGGCCAAGTTCGCGCTCCACCCGGCCGGCGGCTGGCTGCGGGAGGCCGGCCAGAAGGTCTATGATGCCGGCGGCATCTACTGGGTGGAATTCCAGGCCCGCGACGACCTCGTGAGCTTCTACAAGGTCAATCCCGTCACGCTGCGCCATGCCGGCAATTCCAACGGCCTGCTGCGCCCGTTCGTTCGCCAGGTGCGCATCCGCGACATGATGAGCGCCGGCACGTTCCGGCGCTACCGCTTCGACCTGATGCGGCTGCACTGCCAGTTCTTTCTCGCCAACGACATCCGCGCCGCCTACGACTTCTACGCCTTCGTTCTTGCCCCGGTGACGTTTGACGCCCTGGTGCACGAGATCGGGGGGCCGCTGGAAATCTTCGCCGAGGACGGCTCCATCATTCCCGCCGAGCGCCGAGGGTCCGCATGAGCCTTGTGACATTCGCCAAGATCGCCTGGACCATCGGGGTTCTCGCCTGGTTCCTCATCCGGCTGCCGTTCCAGATCAAGGCGCGCAAGACCGGGGTCGCGGACGCGCGGCGCAAGAATGCGCGGGAGATGATCCTGCTCTCCATCTCCACCTGCGGCCTCGGGCTGGTGCCCGCGCTCTATGTGACCACCGGCTTTCCCGCCGCCCTCTCCTATGCGCCCTCGCCCGCTCTCGCCACGCTCGGCGTGATGGTCTTCCTTTCCGCGCTCTGGCTGTTCTGGCGCACCCACAAGGCGCTGGGGCGGCAATGGTCGGTGTCGCTGGAACTGCGCGAGTCGCACAAGCTCATCACCTCCGGCGTGTATGAGCATGTCCGCCACCCCATGTATTCCGCCTTCTTCCTGTGGGCGCTGGCGCAGGCGCTGCTGCTGCCGAACCTTGTCGCCGGCTTCTCCGGCTTTGTGGGCTTCGGCATCCTGTTCTTCCTGCGGGTGGGCGAGGAGGAAGCCATGATGCGGGAGGCGTTCGGGGCCGAATACGACGCCTATTGCGCCCGCACCAAGCGGGTGGTGCCCTTCCTCTACTGAGCCCGCGGCCCAC
>NCCY01000168.1 GCA_002279855.1 Rhizobiales bacterium 12-68-15 | reverse complement strand
TCCGAGCCGCAACTGGCGCTCCAGCGGCGCAAGTTCGGCTTCGTGTTCCAGCGGTTCAACCTCTTCCCCCATCTCACCGCGCTCCAGAACGTGGCGATCGGCCCGCGCAAGGTGCTGGGCCTCTCGCGCGAGGTGGCGGAGCGGCGGGCGGCGGAACAGCTCGCCCGCGTCAGCCTTGCCGACCACATGCACAAGCGGCCCTCGCAATTGTCCGGCGGCCAGCAGCAGCGCGTGGCCATCGCCCGCGCGCTTGCCATGGAGCCGCGCCTGATCCTGTTCGACGAGCCGACGTCGGCGCTTGATCCGGAACTGGTGCACGAGGTGCTGGACGTGATGGGCACGCTCGCCCGCGAAGGCATGACCATGATCGTCGTCACCCACGAAATGGGCTTTGCCCGCAAGGTGGCGGACCGCGCCATCTTCATGGCGGACGGCCATATCGTCGAGGCGGCACCGCCGGAAGACCTGTTCACCGCCCCCCGCGAGGAGAAGACCCAGCGCTTCCTCGCCCATGTGCTCAATCGGTAGACCCATGCCCGAACCGCAATATGATCTGGTGGTCACAGGCGCCACCCTGCTCACCGGCGCTCCCGCCACGCAGGTCATCGAGAATGCCGTGATCGCGGTGGCGGACGGCCGCTTCGCCGCCATCTCGGCGGCCGATCCGGACCTGCCGCCGCCCGCCGCGAAGCGGACGCTGCATCTGCCGGGGCGAGTCATCACGCCCGGCTTCCTCAACATCCACACCCACGCCAACCTGACCATGGTGCGCGGCGTGGCGGAGGATCTCGGCTTTGCCCCGGCCTATACGCCCGGCATCCCGCAGGGCCACATGGTGACGCCGGACGAGGCCTATGCCATCGCCCGCCTCGGCGCGCTGGAGGCCATGCTGTTCGGCTCCACACTCATCAACGACACCTTCGTCCATGCCGACATCGTCACACCCGCCATGGCCGAGCTCGGCCTCAGGGTGTGGTCGTGCGGGCGCATCCATGACGTGGATTTCTCCGGCGTCTCGGTGGGCCGCTGGGAGCATGTGGATGCCATCGGCGACAGGACGCTTGAGGCCGCGCTCGCCCTTGCCGAACGCTATGAGGGCAAGAGCCTTGGACGCATCGGCGTGCAGCTTGCCGCCCACGCACCGGACACCTGCTCCACCCCGTTCCTGAAGCGCATCGCGCAGGCGGCTGAGGAGACCGGCCTGCGGGTCACCACCCATCTCTCCCAGAGCAAGGTGGAGCTTGCCCGCATCCGCGAGCGCGACGGCCGCAGCCCGCCGGAACTGCTGGAGGAGATCGGCCTGCTCAATGACCGCCTGCTGGCGGCCCATTGCATCCATGTGAGCGAGAGCGACATCGCCCGCATCGGGCGCGCCGGCATCCATGTGGCGCACATCGCCAAGGGCAACGCCACGGGCGCCACCATCGCCCCCACCCACAAGCTGCGGGCGGCAGGCGCGAAACTCACCCTCGGCACCGACAACATGCATGCGGACATGGTGGAGGTGATGCGCTGGGCACTCGCCGTCGGCCGCATCCAGGTGGGCGCGGTGACGGCGGACTGGCAGCCCGAGACGGTGCTGGAAATGGCCACCCTCGCCGGAGCACGGGCCATGGGCCTCGACGACCGGATCGGCAGCATCGAAGTGGGCAAGCAGGCGGATTTCGTGGTCTTCGACTATCGCCGCGCGCACCTGACGCCGGTGACCAATGCGCTGGGCAACCTCGTGCATGTGGCGCAGGGCCGGGACGTCGCCTTCGTGGCGGTGGACGGTGAACTGGTGGTGGAGGACGGCCGCGCGACCCGCGTCGATGAAGAGGCCATCCGCCGCGAGGCCGCGCAGGCCATCGCGGCGCTCTGGACGCGGGCGCGGGGAGGCTGAGACATGCGTATTCTGCTCATCAATCCCAACACCACCCGCGCCATGACCGAGCGCATGAATGACAGCGCGCAGGCGGCGCTGGCGCCCGACGTGGAGTTGGTCGCCCTCACCGCCGAACAGGGCGTGCCCTATATCGCCAGCCGCGCCGAGGCGCTGGTGGCCGGCACCACCACGCTGGAAATGATCGCCCGCCACCAGCACGGCATGGACGCCGTCGTCATCGCCGCCTTCGGCGATCCCGGCCTGATCGCCGCGCGCGAACTGTTCGACCTGCCCATCACGGCCATGGCGGAGGCGGCCCTGCTCACCGCCTGCATGCTGGGGCCGCGCTTTTCCATCGTCACCTTCTCCCGGGCCCTCGTGCCCTGGTACGAGGATTCCGTTGCGGCGGCGGGGCTCGATGCCCGGTGCGCCAGCATCCGCGTGCCGGATGTGGGATTCAACTCCGTCAACGATGTGCAGCACGAGCTGGAAGACCATCTGGTGGCCCTCGCCCGCCGCACGGTGGAAGAGGACAAGGCAGATGTCGTGATCCTCGCGGGCGCCCCCCTCACCGGCCTTGCGGCGCGCATCGCCGACCGGGTGCCGGTGCCGCTGGTGGACCCGCTGGATGCCGCCATCGGTCAGGCGACCCTGCTCGCGCGCCTGCGCACCCGCCCCGCCGGCGCCGGCCGCTTCGCCCGCCCCGGCGCCAAACCGGCCATCGGCCTGCCCCCGGCCCTTGCCGCCTGGATCGAGCATCGCTGAGGCCCGTTCCGACAGGGTGAAGCCGGTGCAGGCGCACGGCGACGGGAGGGTCCCTTCGCCTCTCCGCGCCGTGCCGCAGGCCGCTATTTTTCGTCCGGCGGAAGCACCACGGAGGACACGGAGGCCTTCAGCCCCTCAAGGTCGGCGAGAAGCTCGGCGACCCGTTTCGCGGACAGGCCCGCGAGCAGCTCGTGGATCCAGCTTTCATGCGCGCTCGCCATCATGCGGAACATGGTGGACCCGGCGCGGGTGAGGCGGACCGTGGTGGCGCGGCGATCATTGGGATCGGCCTCTCGCAGCACCAGACCCTCTTCCACCAGACGGTCGATCAGCCCGGTGATGTTGCCGTTGGTCACCATCATCCGCCGCGACAGGTCGCCGAGGCGCAGGCCGTTCGGCTCGCGGTGCAACTGCGCCATCACGTCGAAGCGCGGCAGCGTGACATCGAATTCGGTGCGCAGGCGGCGGCGGATTTCCCCGCTGATGAGGTTCGAGCAGGACAGGAGGCGCAGCCAGAGCCTGAGTTCCATCTTCGAGCCGGCGGGCTCGTCGCGCACCAGCGCCTCGATGTCTTCGATCAGGGAGTCAGTCATGTCCCTCCCGATACCATGGCAAGGCGAATTTTCATGCATCAAATTTGTCCGCGCTGCGGGCTTCTGAGCGCGCGCCATGGCGAATGCGCGGCGGCGCGGGCGGGGCCACGCGGCCTTGCACGCGCTGGGTCCGCAGTCCTCCCGGCCGCACGCCCGCCGCAGCAGCGGGAACCGCCCAAACAAGACGCTTCATATGGATATATTTTATGCTTGAACCAATTTGAGACGCATGCCAACGTCAGTGCTGTCAGAGGTCAGGCTGCCGATGAGGCGGACCGTCCCCAATGCTCCGTCCCGAGCGGGTCACGCCGGAATGGCGCGGCCGGCCCATGCCCCGGCCGCGCCCAATGACACACCAGACGACAGAGGGTGCGCAGATGCTGGGTCCAAGTGTTCACGTCGATACGTTCGCACGGGACCGGCTGCCGCCGGTCGAGACCTGGCCGGCCATGCCGGGCGCGCTGTTCGACTATCCGGATCATATAAACGCAGCGGTGGAACTGACCGACCGCATGGTGGAGCGCGGCTTCGGCGACCATATCGCCCTGATCGGCAACGGCCGCCGCCGCACCTACAAGGAACTCACCGACTGGACCAACCGCCTCGCCCGCGCGCTGGTGGAAAATTACGGCATCCAGCCCGGCAACCGGGTGCTGATCCGCTCCGCCAACAATCCCGCCATGGTGGCCTGCTGGCTGGCCGCCACCAAAGCCGGGGCGGTGGTGGTCAACACCATGCCCATGCTGCGGGCGGGCGAACTGGCCAAGATCATCGACAAGGCGGAGATCCGCCTCGCCCTGTGCGACACGCGCATCCTCGATGAACTGGTGGCCTGCGCCAAGGACAGCGATGTGCTGGAGGCCGTGGTGGGGTTCGACGGCACCGCCAACCATGACGCGGAACTGGACCGCGTCGCCCTCGACAAGCCGGTGCATTTCACGGCACCCCGCACCGGGCGCGATGACGTGGCGCTGCTGGGCTTCACCTCCGGCACCACGGGCGTGCCCAAGGCCACCATGCATTTCCACCGCGACATCCTCGCCATCGCGGACGGCTATGCGAAGTCTGTCCTGCAGGTGACGCCGGACGACATCTTTGTCGGCTCCCCGCCCATCGCATTCACCTTCGGCCTCGGCGGGCTCGCGGTCTTCCCCCTGCGCTTCGGCGCGGCGGCGGCGCTGCTGGAACAGGCCACGCCGCCCAACATGATCCGCATCATCGAAACCTATCGGGCGACCGTCTGCTTCACCGCGCCCACCGCCTACCGCGCCATGCTGGCGGCGATGGAGGACGGCGCCGACCTGTCCTCGCTGCGGGTGGCGGTCTCCGCCGGGGAGACCCTGCCGGCGCCCGTTTATGAGGCGTGGACCCGCAAGACCGGCAAGCCCATCCTCGACGGCATCGGCGCCACCGAGATGCTGCACGTCTTCATCTCCAACACGCTCGCCGATCACGGCCCCGGCCGCACCGGGCGCCCCGTGCCGGGCTATGAGGCGAAGGTGGTGGACGAGGCCATGCGCGAGGTGCCGCGCGGCACGGTCGGCCGGCTGGCGGTGCGCGGCCCCACCGGATGCCGTTATCTCGATGATCCCCGCCAGGGCGAATATGTGAAGGACGGCTGGAACATCACCGGCGATGCCTTCTTCCAGGACGAGGCCGGCTATTTCCACTTCGCCGCCCGCAACGACGACATGATCGTCTCCGCCGGCTACAACATTGCCGGCCCGGAAGTGGAATCCGCGCTGCTGGCCCATGATGCGGTGGCCGAATGCGCCGTTATCGGCGCCCCCGATCCCGAGCGCGGGCAGGTGGTGGAAGCCCATGTGGTTCTGGCGCCCGGCTTCGAGGCCGGCGATCTCCTGGTGAAGACATTGCAGGACTATGTGAAGGCGACCATCGCGCCCTACAAATATCCCCGCTCCATCCGCTTCGTGGAGGCCCTGCCCAAGACCGCCACCGGCAAGATCCAGCGCTTCGCCCTGCGGCACTGATGAGCCGCTGAGGGTTTCGTCTGCGGACCTGATGCCCGGCTCATAGCCGGGCATTTGTGCATTCCGCGAAGATCCCGCGGCGGCGGCCCGCACTTGAAAAAGGGCCCGCGCGCAGACCGCACGGACCCTTGGAAGGACTGCAAAATCCCGCCCCTATGGGGCCGGGAGATGGCCTATTCGGGCACCACGGCGGTGGCCTGGATCTCTACCTTGGCGCGGTCTTCCATGAGCGCCACCACCTGCACCGCGGCCATGGCCGGGAAATGGCGGCCGATCACCTCGCGATAGACCCGGCCGATGTCGCGCAGGCGCTCGTGATAGTCCTTCTTGTCCACGAGATACCAGGTCATGGAAACGATGTGGCGGGGCTCCGCGCCCCCTTCCGCCAGCACGCTCACGATGTTCTGGAGCGTCTGGCGCACCTGATCGACGAGGTCGTCGCTCTCGAACGCCTGATGGGCATTCCAGCCGATCTGCCCGCCCACCCAGATCTGCCGGCCCTGCGCGAGAACGCCGTTGGCATAGCCCACCGGCTTTGCCCATCCTTCGGGTTGCAGGATCTCATGCATGATTGGTCTCCAGATGAGCGGCAAGGCCGGCGCGGACGTCGTCCGGCCAGGGGAGCGCCCGATGGGTGTCGAGGGAGGTGGCCACCAGCACCTGCCGGGCGGTCCAGACCTGACGGTCGCCGACCTTCACCGTATGGCGCAGGTCCGCCGATGCGCGACCGAGGGCCGTCAGCACCACGCGGAAGTCGAGGCGGTCGCCGTGGAAGGCGGGGGCGGTGAAATCCACGTCCAGCTTCACCGTGGGCACGCCCGTGCGGCGCTCCCGGATCATGGCCGGCCACGGCACGCCGAAGGCGGCGAACATCTCTTCCGTCACGCTCACCAGCAGGCGCATATAGCCGGGAAAGAAGGCGATGCCCGCCGGATCGCAGTCGCCGAAGCCGAGGGGGCGCGAGGTCTCGAATGCCATGGTCGCCGCCTCAGCCTCCCTGCGCCTTGAGCAGATCGCGGGCAATGATGAGCTTCTG
>NCCY01000398.1 GCA_002279855.1 Rhizobiales bacterium 12-68-15 | reverse complement strand
TCCTTGGAATGGATCATCCAGCCGCAGATCAGCCCGCCCAGCCCGTCCTGCGCCAGATCCCGACCGGTGAGGATGGCGACCACCCCCGGCATGGCTGCGGCAGCGGTGGTGTCGAGGCCCCGGATGCGCGCATGGGCATGGGGCGAGCGGACGAAATAGGCGTGCGCCTGGCCGGGGCGCGAGAGATCGTCGGTATAGCGGCCCTTGCCGGTGATGAAGCGCTGGTCTTCCTTGCGCCGGACGGCGGCGCCGATGGGTGTGACGGTGCTGGCGTTCATGCTGCCCTCCCTCGGGGACGATGTTCTTGTCCGTCTATTCCGCGGCGCTGACTGCGGGTGCGCTCCCCATGGCTGCGGCGCCGGCCGCAATGGCCTTCACGATGTTGTGGTAGCCGGTGCACCGGCAGAGATTGCCGTCCAGATTCTCGCGGATCGTGCCCTCGTCGAGGGTGTTGCCGAGGCGGTTCACCATGTCCACGGCGGTCATGATCATGCCCGGCGTGCAGAAACCGCACTGGAGGCCATGATGTTCGCGGAAGGCCTCCTGCATGGGATGCAGCGCGCCGCCTCCCGCCAGGCCCTCGATGGTCAGCACCTGCGCCCCGTCCGCCTGCACCGCGAGCAAGGTGCAGGATTTCACGGCAACGCCGTCCACATGCACCACGCAGGCGCCGCACTGGCTGGTGTCGCAGCCCACATGGGTGCCGGTCAGCAGCAGCTTGTCGCGCAGCAGCTGCACCAGCAGCGTGCGGGGCTCCACGTCGGCGGTCACGAACTTGCCGTTCACTGTCACGGAAATGGTCGTCATCAGCGGCCTCCCAGAGGTGCCGGAATGCAGGGGTCGGAGGAGTTCCGCCACCTGTTTTTCATTTTATCGGTTCCAGTGTGGCGCCTGCGGTTCGCAGCGGTCAAGCCGGTAAGGGGGGCGGCTTGAAGCAGAATTGATCAGGCAACGCCGTCTGGTCTCGCCTGATACCGGCACCCCGGGGGAAATCTTCAGGCGGCGGGAATGCCCCGTCCGAACACCGGCTCCAGCGACGGGACGAAGGCCGGGCGCTTCACCGGCGCGGGGCGATAGAGCTGCTTTGTGGCCTCCACCAGATGCACGCCGGCAAAGGGCAGGGAGAGCCCGTTGCCCACCCGCTCCCAGGCGACCGCCGTGCGCAGCATCCAGCGGGAGGAGACCGGGGGAAACCACAGCGCCTCATCCCAGCCGACAGGCGTGAACATGGCCTCGCGCAGCAGGCGCAGCACCTGCCCGCGGGAGAAGGG
>NCCY01000167.1 GCA_002279855.1 Rhizobiales bacterium 12-68-15 | reverse complement strand
GGAGGTTCCGGCGCGTGGTCTAGAAACCCCAGCGGAAGAACCCGCGATCGGGGTCGATGCAGGTGTAGCCTGCGAAGCATTGCGGCGTGTCGCGGGCGGGCACCCATTGGGGCTTCAGCGCCTGCCCCGGCATGCAGAAGCGCAGGGTCGCCACATAGCGGTCGAACGTGGTGCGGGAGGTGTCCATGACCACAGCGCCCTGCCGGCCCACCATCGCCTGAACGGCGGCACACGACATGCGATAGCTGGCAGGCCGGGCCTGTGCGACGGCGGGGAGTGTGGCGGACAGCACAGCCGCCAGGATGACGAGACGCCACATGGGGTCCTCCTTCAGTGGAGCAGAAAGCCTGCCGGCAGTCCGGCGGTTCCCGCGCTTGCATCTGCCCGGCACGCTCCTAATCTCGCGCCATGTCCGAAATATCCGCGCCCCGCACCCACACCGTCACCACGCCCGACAGCCTCGCCATTTCCGTGCGCGAATGGGGAAACCCGTCGGGCCGTCCCGTGCTGTTCATCCACGGCTATGCGCAGGCCGGCCTGTGCTGGAGCCGTCAGGTGGGCGATCCCGCCCTCCGGCATCTGCGCCTCGTGACCTATGACCTGCGGGGCCACGGGGCCTCGGACAAGCCTGCGGAGCCGCATTTCTATCAGGAGGGCTGGCGCTGGGGCGAGGAGGTCCATGCCATCCTCACCCAGCTTGGCCTGGAGCGGCCCGTGCTGGCGGGCTGGTCCTATGGCGGGCGCATCATCGGCGACTATCTCGTGCAACATGGCGGCGCGGCGCTTTCGGGGGTGATGTTCGTGGACGCCATCACCGAGAATGCGCGGCATTTCTACGGCTCGTGCAACCGGCTGATGAAGCTGATGACGGACCCGGACCCGGCCACCTGCATCGAGGCGACACGCGCCTTCATCCGCGCCTGCTTCCTCCACGCGCCGGACACCGACCTCTACGAGACCCTTCTGGCGGCGGCGATGATGTGCCCGCCCGCCGTGCGCGCCGCCATGGCGCGGCCCGCAGAATATGCCGCCGCCCTCGCGGCGCTGGACCTGCCGGTCCGGGTCGTGCACGGCGCGGAGGACCATGTGATCGCGCCGGCCATGGCGGTTCACATCGCGCAGACCGTACCGGGCGCGCGGCTGGAGATGTTCGAGGATGCGGGCCACGCCCCGTTCCTCGAATCCCCTGCCCGCTTCAACGCGGTTCTCGCGGAACTGGCGGCCTCCTGAGACGAACCTCACATAATTGGCCCGCCCTCCACAAACTTGTTGCGGAACCGCCGCACTTGCGGCGACATTTTGGCGGGGTCACAGTTGAGGCTCGCGACGAGGACGTGTCATGCGCACAGTAAAGTTCGGGTCGCTCACATTCGCCGCATGCGCGCTCGCATGCACGCTGTCCCTGCCGGCGCACGCTCAGCAGGACTTCAATATCTTCAACGCCTTTTTCGGCTCCCCGTTCGGGATCACGGCGGGCGGCTCGGCCTTTCCGCGCCAGTCGGTCGCCATCGACCCGAAATATGCGCCCGGCGACATCGTGGTCAGCACCACAGAGCGGCGGCTCTATTATGTGACCGCGCGCGGCCGGGCGGTCATGTATGGCGTGGGCGTGGGCCGTGACGGATTCCAGTGGTCGGGCGTCAAGGTGGTCTCCGCCAAGCGCGAATGGCCGTCCTGGACGCCGCCCGCCCAGATGCTGAAGCGCCGGCCGGACCTGCCGCGCCACATGCCCGGCGGCATCGAGAATCCGCTCGGCGCGCGCGCGCTCTATCTCGGCTCCAGCCTGTATCGCATCCACGGCTCCAACGAGCCGGAGACCATCGGACAGGCGGTGTCCTCGGGATGCATCCGCATGACCAATGCGGACGTGGAGGATCTCTACAACCGCGTCCGGGTGGGTGCGAAAGTGTATGTCCTGCGCTGAGCCAGCCGGGCAGCCGTCACGCCTCAGGCGCGGGACGGCTGCCCGTAAATCTCGTTCGCCCGGCGCTCGAAGGCGTCGGCGAACCGCCGGAAGGCGGCATCGAACATCGCCCCCATGAGCAAGGCGAGGGTGCGCGAGCGGAATTCGTAGGAGATGTGAAACTTCACCTCGCAGCCGCCCGCCTCCCCCGCCACGAACTCCCAGCGATTGTCCAGGCGGCTGAACGGACCGTCGAGATATTCCACATGGATGACGAGGCGCGGACGGTCGAGCGTCACCCGTGAGGTGAAGGTCTCCCGGATCACCTTGTAGGCGACCGTCATGTCGGCCACGAGGATTTCGACGCCCTCGTCGCTCTTGTTGCGCCGACGCACCCGCAGATGGGACCAGCCGCTGCTCCCGCGCCGCGCGCAGGCGGGCGAAATCGTCGCCGGCATGGTGGGAGGAGCGCGTCAGCGGGCTGGACGACACCATCAGGAAGCCCTTGGCATAGGCCACCGTCTCGAACGCCTTGAACTCGTCCGGCGTCACGAACCGTTCCACCTTGTGGTGGCGGCGGGTGGGCTGGAGATACTGGCCGATGGTCATGAAATCCACGTCCGCCGAGCGCAGGTCATCCATGAGCTGGAGCACTTCGTTCCGCTCCTCGCCCAGCCCCACCATGATGCCGGACTTGGTGAAGATGGACGCGTCGAGTTCCTTCACCTGCTGGAGCAGGCGCAGCGAATGGAAATAGCGCGCGCCCGGCCGCACCTTGAGATAGCGGCCCGGCACGGTTTCCAGATTGTGGTTGAACACGTCGGGCCGTGCGTCCACCACCACTTCGACCGCGCCAGGCTTGCGCAGGAAGTCGGGGGTCAGGATCTCGATGGTCGTTCCCGGGCTCGCGCTGCGGATGGCGCGGATGGTGCGCGCGAAATGCTCGGCGCCCCCGTCCGACAGGTCGTCGCGGTCAACGGAGGTGATGACGACGTGGGACAGGGAGAGCTTGGCGACCGCCTCGCCCACCTTCTGCGGCTCCGCCTCGTCCAGCGGTCCGGGCAGTCCCGTGCGCACGTTGCAGAAGGCGCAGGCGCGGGTGCAGGTGTCGCCCATGATCATGAAGGTGGCGTGCTTCTTCTCCCAGCACTCACCGATGTTCGGGCAGCCCGCTTCCTCGCAGACGGTGTGCAGGCCGTTCGCCCGCACGATGCTCGCGGTCTCGGACCAGCCGGCGGACCCGGGCGCCTTGACGCGAATCCAGTCCGGCTTGCGCAGCACCTCGTTCTCGGGGCGATGCGCCTTCTCGGGATGGCGGGGCCTGTTCAGCGTGTTGACGACCGTGACCATGCGTGGATGCCGTTCTTGCGCGTCGAAGTGTCGGGCTTCGTTTAGCGCCCCCCTCGGCCCGCGTCGAGTTCACCGAAAGCAGGGCTGGCCTGCGGAAAGACGAACCGGCGCCAAAGGCGCCGGTCCTTCGCAATCAGGCCTTCACAAGCGGCACCTTGGGCACGACGCTGCCGCGACCGGAACCGCCGCCCTTGGGCCCGCCCTTCGGGCCGGTCTTGGGTGCGGCACGGCCCTTCGGCGCCGTCCCGGTCTTGGCGCGGGTGCCTTCCGCCTTCTTGCGGGGCGCGCGCTTGACGGCCGGGGCGATCTTGTCGGGCTTCGGCGTAACCGGCCCCTCGGGATATTCGAACCCGAGGCGGGTCTTGCCGTCCTCCTCGATCACCACCACCCGGACGTGACCGCCGCCCTTGAGCTTGCCGAACAGCACTTCGTCCGCCAGCGGCGTCTTGATGTACTCCTGGATCACCCGCGACATGGGGCGGGCGCCCATCTGCTCGTCATAGCCGCGCTCCACCAGCCAGCCGGTGGCATCATCCGCCAGTTCGATGGTGACGTTGCGGTCCGCAAGCTGGGCTTCCAGCTGGAGGACGAACTTCTCCACCACCTGGCCGATGATTTCGGGCGACAGGTGCGCGAACGGGATCACGGCATCAAGGCGGTTGCGGAATTCCGGTGCGAAGGTGCGGTTGATCGCCTCCACATCGTCCCCTTCCCGCTTGTTGCGCGTGAAGCCATAGGCCGCCCGCGAGAGATCCGCGGCACCGGCATTGGTGGTCATGATCAGGATCACGTTGCGGAAATCCACGGACTTGCCGTTGTGGTCCGTGAGCTTCCCGTGGTCCATCACCTGGAGGAGGATATTGAAAAGGTCCGGATGGGCCTTCTCGATCTCGTCCAGCAGCAGAACACAGTGCGGGTTCTGGTCCACGCCGTCGGTCAGCAGCCCGCCCTGGTCGAAGCCCACATAGCCGGGAGGCGCGCCGATCAGCCGGGAGACGGTGTGGCGCTCCATATATTCCGACATGTCGAAGCGCAGCAGGTTGACCCCGAGAGTGGAGGCAAGCTGCTTGGCCACCTCGGTCTTGCCGACGCCGGTGGGACCGGAGAACAGATAGGAGCCGATGGGCTTCTCCGGCTCCCGCAGGCCCGCGCGGGCGAGCTTGATGGAGGCGGACAGCGCCTCGATGGCCTTGTCCTGCCCATAGACCACCCGCTTCAGCGTGGTCTCCATGGCGGCGAGCACCTCGGCATCGTCCTTGGACACGGTCTTCGGAGGAATCCGCGCCATGGTGGCGATGGTGGCCTCGATCTCCTTGAGGCCGATGGTCTTCTTGCGCCGGGTCTCGGGCAGCAGCATCTGCGCCGCGCCGCTCTCGTCGATCACGTCGATCGCCTTGTCGGGCAGCTTGCGATCATGGATGTAGCGGGCCGAAAGCTCCACCGCCGCCTTGATGGCCTCGTTGGTGTAGCGGAGCTTGTGATAGTCCTCGAAATAGGGCTTCAGCCCCTTCAGGATCTCGATGGCGTCCGGCACAGTCGGCTCGGCCACGTCGATCTTCTGGAAGCGGCGCACCAGAGCACGGTCCTTCTCGAAATACTGGCGGTATTCCTTGTAGGTGGTGGAGCCCATGCAGCGCAGCGTGCCGGAGGCCAGTGCCGGCTTCAGCAGGTTGGAGGCATCCATCGCGCCGCCCGATGTGGCGCCAGCGCCGATCACCGTATGGATCTCGTCGATGAACATGATGGCGTTGGGATAGGCCTCGATCTCCTTCACCACCTGCTTCAGCCGCTCCTCGAAATCCCCGCGATAGCGGGTTCCGGCCAGAAGCGCGCCCATGTCGAGCGAGAAGATGGTGGCGGTGGCGAGCACTTCCGGCACATCGCCATTGATGATGCGGCGGGCCAGCCCCTCGGCGATGGCGGTCTTGCCGACGCCGGGATCGCCCACGAACAGGGGATTGTTCTTCTGGCGCCGGCAGAGCACCTGGATGGTGCGCTGGATTTCCTTGTCGCGCCCGATCAGGGGGTCGATCTTGCCGTCGGCAGCCTTGCGGTTGAGGTTGACGCAATACGCTTCCAGCGCATCCGCCTTCTTCTTCCCGTCGTCGCCGGCCTTGGTCTCGGTCTCGTCCTCGGCGCCACGCACGGGGCGACTCTCGGACATCCCGGCGCGCTTGGCGATGCCATGGGAGATGTAATTGACCGCGTCATACCGCGTCATGTCCTGCTCCTGCAGGAAATAGGCAGCATGGCTCTCGCGCTCGGCGAAGATGGCGACGAGCACGTTGGCTCCCGTCACTTCCTCGCGACCGGACGACTGGACGTGGATCACCGCCCGCTGGATGACGCGCTGGAAGCCGGCGGTCGGCTTGGAATCATCGCCATTCTTCTGGACGAGATTTTCCAGTTCCCCGTCCACATATTCCACGAGATTGCGGCGGAGCTTGTCGAGATCGACATTGCAGGCGCGCATGACGGCGGCCGCATCCTGATCATCGACGAGAGACAGAAGCAGATGTTCGAGCGTTGCGTATTCGTGATGACGCTCGTTTGCGAGCGCCAGCGCCCGGTGGAGCGACTGCTCGAGGCTGCGTGAGAAAGTTGGCATTTACACCTCTATCTCGTACCTCGCCCGGAGCCCTCGGCGGAGGAGAATGCCCCGGAACGTGTACGCGCTCCCCTAAACTTCGTACCGCCCCGCGCCCTGCGCAAGTGCCCCGCCCGACCTCCATCCCTCAAAGTGACCCCGGAGCCTTGCGCCAGCGTCACTTCTTCTCCATCACACATTGAAGAGGATGTTGGTGTTTGCGCGCGAAGTCCATCACCTGCGTCACTTTTGTTTCGGCGACTTCATAGGTGTAGATGCCGCATTCCCCCACGCCATGGTGGTGGACATGCAGCATGATGGTGTTGGCCTCGTCGCGCCCCTTGTTGAAGAAGCGTTCGAGGATGTGCACCACGAACTCCATGGGCGTGTAGTCGTCATTCAGGAGAAGCACGCGATAGAGGTTCGGCCGCTTGGTCTGCGGCTTGGTGCGCGTGATGACGGCGGTGTTGGGGCCGGTGCCTCCACCGCGACGCGGCTTTCCGTCGTCGCCCGCAAGCCGGGGCTGAATCAGTGTGGACGCACGGCGCATATGGGTCTGTGTCATCTGGCAATCTTCACGCCGCAGCTCCTCGGCGCGGCCCACCGGCCGGCTTTGCGGCGCTCGCCAGATAATAGGAAGGCTGTGGCCCGGACGCCAGACCGGGCGGTGCCGGAAGCAGTGATTTTGCTCCCGGCTGACACGTATTGAAGGCGTTCCAGTCCATTCCGATCAAGCCGCTGCGGCGATGGGCCGGCGCGTCAGGCGCGCCGGCAGAATGGACAGGACGCGGGTGCCGGCTCAGTTCACCTGGGGGAAAAGGCCTTCATAGGGCTTGTAGGCGTCCTTGGTGAGGTCGGTGATCAGCGTGCCGATCTTGGTCATCTCGGCCACGAGCGCCTCATAGGAGCTCTTCACATAGCTCTGCTGGATTTCCATCGCCTGGTCGAGCGTCTTGGCGCCGAGCAGCTTTTCCAGCGTGGAGGTGCTGAGCTCGAAGGAGGTCTTGCTGTAGTCGGCGACCTCGATGGCGATGGCCTGGGCGCCCTTGGACCAGGCACCGAAGCTCTTCAGCGCGAGATCGACGTTTTCCTTGCCGAGCTTCTGGATGTCTTCGGCATTCTGAAACTGCACCATTGGGTGTTCCTTTCCTGACCTGCGCCCCGTCCGTCCGGAAGGCGACGCAACCTGCTTGGGCGGTTTTCTCCGCCCGGTTGAAATAATATGCGGCGCAACATTTTCGTCAAGTATTTTTGTGCACCGCACAATTACGGATCAGACGTGATTTACGCCTTGGTAACCGGGGCTTCATAGGCTGCGCATTGGTCCTACGTCTTCGCCAACCCCGTCTCTTCGGCCGCCATTTGTGCAGCGCCGAAGGCATG
Organism: Rhizobiales bacterium 12-68-15; assembly: GCA_002279855.1. Lineage (GTDB taxonomy): Bacteria > Pseudomonadota > Alphaproteobacteria > Rhizobiales > Xanthobacteraceae > Aquabacter. The sequence continues at coordinate 1,408 of NCCY01000167.1, read as the reverse complement.
GGGGTACGGCGCTTAACCCGGCTGGACGGGAAGATTCTTCATGCGATTGGCGCTGGCTCACGGCACCCTCCCGGCAAAAGTCCTTGCGGCGGTTCTCGCCGCCTCCATCTGTTTCTCCGCCACCGCCGTCGATGCGAAGCCGAGGAAGACTGCGAAAAGCAAAGCCGCCGCCACCCGCAGCGTCGCCGACAGCGGCTGGCTGCGGGGGCAATCCGCCGTCATCATCGATGCCAATACCGGCAAGGTGCTCTACGAGAGTAACGCGGACAAGCCGCTGCATCCGGCATCCGTCACCAAGGTGATGACGCTTTATCTGCTGTTCGAGCAGATCGAGACGGGCAAGCTCCGGCTGGACAGCGAGCTTCCGGTCTCCTCTTTTGCCGCCTCGCAGTCTCCCTCCAAGCTTGGCCTGCGCCCTGGCTCCACCATCGAGGTGGAGGACGCCATCAAGGCGCTGGTGACCCGGTCCGCCAATGACGTGGCGGTGGTCATCGCGGAAGCCATCGGGGGCGATGAGTCCACGTTTGCCGGCATGATGACCCGCAAGGCGCGCGCCATCGGCATGAGCAACACGCAGTTCCGCAATGCATCCGGACTGCCCAACAAGGGCCAGATCACCACGGCGCGCGACCTCGCCACCCTCGGCATCGCCATCCAGGATCGCTTTCCGCGCCAGTATCGCTATTTCTCCACCCGCACCTTCTATTATCGCGGGCAGGCCATCAGCAGCCACAACCGCATGTTCGGCCGCATCGAAGGCGTGGACGGCATCAAGACCGGCTACACCAACGCCTCCGGCTTCAACCTGCTGACCTCCGTCCATACGGACGACAAGTTCATCATCGGCGTGGTGATGGGCGGGTCCAGCGCCGCTTCCCGCGATGCGCGCATGGCCAGCCTCATCACCGGCAATATGGACCGTGCCTATGCCGGCCGCCGGACGCCGCGCGCTACCGAGGTCGCGGTCGCGGAGACCGCGCCGGTGCCGGCCCCGGCGCCTGCCCGCGAACCGGCCGCGATGGTCGCACCGCTGCCCATGCCGCAGCGCCTTGCTTATGCGCCCGACCCGGTCACGACCGCGGCCATTGCCCCCCGTCCGGCACCCGGCTCCAACGAGCCGATCAAGCCGACCGCCGTGAAGATCACCGCCATTGCCCGGCCGGTGGTGCAGACCGTGCCCGCTCCCACCTTCACCGGCAGCAGCCCGGTGCCCCCCGCCCCGGTGGCGGTGGCGCCCCAGCCTGCTGTCGCCCAGCAGCAGCCGGTCGCCGTGCCCGCTTATGCGCAGTTCCAGCAGGTGGCCGCCGTGCCGCCCGGCACGCGCAGCCTGCCGCCTCTGCCCTCCGCGCCCGGCCAGCAGGCCCAGTATCAGCCGGTGCAGCAGCCGATCCGCACCGCATCGGTCGCA
>NCCY01000166.1 GCA_002279855.1 Rhizobiales bacterium 12-68-15 | reverse complement strand
CATGAAGGAATAGATCAGCTCCTCGCGCAGCCGGTTGGAGGCGGCGAACTCGCGGAACGAGGCAAAGCCCACCGCAAGCACGATGGTCACCGCCAGTCCTGCGCTGAGAAGGCCGATGGCGAGCACACGGCGTGTGCCCCGCCGCCGGCGCCGTCGGTCGCGCCAGAAGGGCCCGGATTCGGGCTTTCTCTCGGTGGCCGTGTCCGGGGCAGCGTGCGCACGGCTCATGTCAGGCTGTCCATCCCAGTTCCGTCCCGCAGCGGCCGCGCGGGCGGCGCGCACCATGTCATGAAGCCGCCCCCTGCTCCAAGCCGGCTGAGGTCAGGCGGGAACGCGGGCGAAGGCGAGGCCGATCCAGGAATCGAGGAACCGATCCAGCCAGCGGCACACGGCGGGGTCATACTGGGTCCAGCCGGAGAAATGGGCGTCGGCTGGCTGCGCACCGGGATGGCGCAGCCGCTCGGCGCCCACCGTGGTCCAGCGGCACATCATTTCCTGCGTCACTTCGGGATGGAACTGCAGCGCATAGGCCCGCTGGCCATAGCGGAACGCCTGGTTCGGGAAGACATCGCCCTGCGCCAGCAGTTCGGCCCCGGCCGGCAGGTCGAACCCTTCAGAATGCCAGTGATAGACGTGGCTCGGCCAGGGCAGGAGGGTTTCGCCCACCGGGGTGGGCCGCAGCGGATAATAGCCGCGCTCGCACAGCCCCTCGTCATGGGCGCCCACCCGCGCACCGAGCTGCACCGCCATGAGCTGCGCGCCGAGGCAGACGCCCAGCAGGGGCATGTCGCGCTTCAGAACGCGCCCGATGAGGTCGATTTCCTGGCGGATATAATCGTGGGGGTCGTTGGCGCTCTGCGGTCCGCCGAACACCACCACGCCGTCATAATCGGACAGGTGCTCGGGAATGGCCTCGCCGATGGCGGGACGGCAGGCCTCAAGCTGGAAGCCCCGCTGTTCCAGGCGCACGCCGATGCGGCCCGGCACCGAATGGGCCTGATGCAGGATGACGAGAATCCGGCGCTCTTCCGCCGGCTGCGTTGCCGTCCAGCCGTCGAGCGGCGGATCGTCAGATGCTTCCCGATCCACTGTCGCCTTCCGCCTCCTCTCGCACCTCGCGCCGGATGCGCACCCGGTCGCGCGAGCCCACGTTCAGCAGCTCGGCCGCGCGCCACACGAGGTTGTCCTCGAATTCGGTCAGGCCGCCGTCCGCATAGGCGACCTCAAACATCATCTCCACCACGCGACGCCGGCCCTCGTCGTCCACGGCCCGGTTGAGGACGCTGGTGAAGGCGTAGAGGTCCACCGCCTCCGCATCGCGGGCGATGGCCAGTTCCACCAGGGTCTCGGTGTCGGCAGCGCTCAGGGAAAACCGGTCGGAGAGGATCTGCTTGACGATCTCCCGCTCGGCCTCGGTCACCGCGCCGTCGATGGACATCACATGGACCAGCAGGGCGGCGGCGGCGAGGCGATAGTCGTTCTCCTCGAACGCCTGCGCATCGCGGTTGCCGCCCGTGATCTCCGCTATGAAGTCCGAAAGCGCGCGGAACATCCAATCCCCCTGGCAGGCCAGCGAACCGGCCTGGATCCATTTCATGGGCCTTATTGACCATGAAAATGTTTCTACTCAGTGGATTGGTGCCACAGCCCACGCGCGTTTCACAAGGCGAGAGCGGAATTTGGCCGGTGTCCTTGCGGCACTTCTTCGCGAGGTGTGGCTTTCATGCTGCGGTGCCGCGTAACGCGCCGCTGTCACTGGGAACTGGAGGGGGCCGGCAGGCGCGTCCGCGAACTGCCTTGCAGCCGGGTGGAGGCATCGCCCTCGCCCGGCCGCGTGGTGGGCGGGGGCGCGGGGGCGAGATTCTGCCGCGGGGCAGGCGGCGCCATGTTCTGCCCCGGCACGCCTTGAGAGGGGAAGGTCTGCGGAACGGGATAGCGCGTGGTCTGCGCGGCCGCCGTTCCGGCCAGCAGGGTGGCCGCTCCGAACAGTGCCGCCGCCAGGGCCGCGCTTGCTTTCTGTCTCATCCCTTGGTCCTCCGACGCATGCTGCATTCCGACATTTTGCGCTGCGTGACGGACTGGCCGTGAGCCGGCCAGACGTCCAGCGCGCCCATGCCGGATCATCCTTCAACACAGATAAGCATTCGGCGCCTGTCTTCCAGCCCCGTGCACCGCTTTCCCCTTGAGGCATGAGCGATGCCTTAAGTATTTCACTTATAGTAAAGGTTATGCTTTCGTGTCGCTTAAATGTCGCGGGAACGATCGGGCGATGATGGCGTTATTGTCACTGTAATCACGCGCCGATGCTGCGCCAAACACATGCCCCAGAAAGACAAGGGAGTTTGCATATGCGAAATCATATCCTGACCGTTGCCGCCATTTCCACGCTGATGGCTGGTTCTGCTCTCGCGCAGACGATGGCTCCGTCCAACACCACCCCTCCGGCTGCGACGCAGACGGCTCCGGGTTCGGCTCCGGGCGCCAAGACCGACATGAACACCCGCGCCGGCACTGCGATGCCCGGCCAGACCACCACGACCGCTGCCGGCACCTTCATCGACGCCCAGAATCGTGAGCAGTGGCTGGCCACCACCCTTATCGGCACGCGCGTCAACGGCGCGGCGGACGAGAATCTGGGTGAAGTGAACGACGTTCTCATGGACCGCAACGGCAACATCATCGGTGCCGTGATCGGTGTCGGCGGTTTCCTAGGCGTCGGCGAGAAGGACGTGGCCGTGCCCTTCAACAATCTCGAACTGGTGCGCAATTCGGATGGCGACAAGCTGATCCTGCGCAAGACCAAGGACGAGCTGAATGCCGCGCCGGAATTCAAGGAATATACCGACAACTCCACCCGCGCCCCGGCGGCCGCCACCGGCACCGAGAGCCGTCCCATGACCACGCCTCCGGCCACCACCACGCGCTGAGGACAGGCGCGGGACCCCCGTCCTGCGTCATGGTGAAGGCTAATCGAGGACGGCAGCTACCCGCTGCCGTCCTTTTTTATGGGCGCGCGACGCTGGGAAACGTTTGCGTCCAGGGCGCGGCTCATGCCACGTTCCCGGCCAATTGCAGCGCTAGAAGGCAGCTTCAGTTCGCCATGCGGATACCGTTATGGCGCTCGCATTCCGCATCGCCTTCTGGGGCGAAACACAGGCTGATCCGTGAACCAACCGTCCAAGGCGTTGAAATCCGTGCTGCTGGTCGAAGACGAGCCGTTCGTCGCCATGGTGGCGCAGCAACTGCTGGAAGATGACGGCTTCGCGGTGACCCACGCCGCGACCGGCAGTCAGGCGCTGTCGTGCGTCGGGCAGGATGCCACGGCACTGGATGCGGCCATCGTTGATCTCGGATTGCCGGATATGCGGGGCGAAGATCTGGTGAGACAGCTTCGTGCTCTTAGGGACGACCTGCCCGTTGTCATTGCATCGGGGTATGGCCTCGCGGAAATGAGCGCCACCTTCCAGGGAATGGCCCGCATGGGCTTCGTCAGCAAGCCCTATGACGGCCGGGCGCTCTATCGGGCGCTCTCCGATGCCGGGGCCATCTGAACCGAAAGGGGGGTGAGCGGCGGCCACTTCGGAAGCCGGGGGAGGGGGGAAGGGGTGGGCACTCCCGTCGCGTCCGCCACTCGAATGCACAACATCGGGCCGGATCGCCGGTTCCAGGCAGCGGGGAATTTTTCTTCGCCTCCCGCGCTTTTTGTCGGCGCCCGGCCGCGTCTCCGCGAAAGGGTAAATTTTTTTCAGACAGTGCGGAACCGGCCGTCGGGCTGCGCGTTCTTCTCGATCCAGCACGCAAGGAGGGAGAGGGACCATGTCCACGCCCCGCGATCTGAACGAGACCGGCAAGGCCGACTGGAAGCAACTGTCTTCGCCGCACGGCTATGACCAGCCCGAATTCAGCCCGGCGCAGGCGCCGCGCGATTACCGGCGCAGTCGTACCCATGCCCCCGACGAGGAGCGCAGCCGCCTGCGGCGCCTCCAGCAGGAACTCGACGCCCCTGCCGCTGAAGCCTCCCCCTCCGCATCTGCGGCGTGGGACACGGATGCGCCGACGGAAACCAATGACACGCCGTCCTCCCGGCTGTATCGAGATTAGGAGTGTCCTTGTTGGAACTTTCCGCCGGATGTAGCGTTTCAACTTCGGAACGCGGGACAATGCTGCAGGAAGAGGCCTGTGGGTTGCCCTGCGTTCTTCCGCCAGGTGAAGATTTTCCATGCGACAGCAGCGGTCCGACCGCCCCATGACGCAAGACCAGCCAGAGCGAGGCGCAATGCGGGCCCCTCACAGACGGGATATTTCTGCGCGCCAGGACCTTCTGGGCAAGGAACTTCGGCAGCTTTTCGACGACTTCACGAGCGAGGACATCCCGGACGATCTGCTCCGGCTGGCCGAGCAGCTTCAGGGGGCGTTCGAAAAGACGCCTTCGGGGTCGGAGGGAAGTGAAGCGTCCGGAGCAGACGCTGGTGATCCGCCGCCGGGCGCCGTGAAGGCGCCCTGAACGGCGGGAAGGGGATATGTTGCCGAAACCATGAGCCCGTGCTCCGCACGGGCTTTTCCGCGTTTGCCTCGCGATGGGCGACGTCTGCCGGATGGCTGACGGTCTTCGGTCGGGCGGGTTATGGTCTTATCTCACACGGCATGACCCCGCCGGGTGTTCGCCTGCATCCAGGCTTCAGGCTAACGCGCTATCCATCAGATCTTTGGCGGGTCCGCAGATCAGGCTATTTCAGCCGGATGCAGACGTTCGCCGATGCAGGCCGCCAAAACTGTGCACCGAACGCAACAGCCCCCGTCGCCAGAGCGAACGGGGGCTGTTGAACCGGAGGCGGGGAACGTGTTTGCCGAACCTCAGGCACGCGAGGCGGAGAGAGCGACCGGATCGCCTGCTACCACGTCCTCGGTCGCTTCGGCGCCCATCAGCGTCAGCAGCTTGGCGCGGGCGCGGTTGACGCGGCTCTTGATGGTGCCGAGCGCGCATCCGCACACTTCGGCCGCTTCCTCGTAGGACAGCCCCGCTGCCCCGACCAGTACCAGCGCTTCCCGCTGGTCCGAGGGCAGAAGCTCCAGCGCTTCCTTGAGGCTGCGCAAGGTGACCGACCATTCCTGCCCAGGTCCCATGTTGGAATCCTGCTGGGACAGGGTGGAGATTCCATCGCTCTCGCGCCGGCGCTTGCGGATCTCGGTATAGTAGGTGTTGCGCAGGATGGTGAAGAGCCAGGCACGCAGATTGGTGCCAGGGTCGAATTTGTCGATGTTGGAGAGCGCCTTGAGCAGCGTCTCCTGCACCAGATCGTCGGCCTCCGAGCGGTTGCGCGTCAGAGAACGTCCAAAGGCGCGCAGCGCGGGAAGCAGTTCCAGCACCTGCGCCTGCAGATCCTTTGCGACCGCAGCGGACATGCCGCCGGATCTCGTCTTGGCAGGCTCCATCGGACTTCCGCTATCCATTCCCGAGGATTGAAACACGCAGGTTCCCCCCTGGGACGTGTCCCGATCGAAGCATGTTTCGCCCCGCTCGCAAAACGCCCCTGTGTGTGGAAGATCGGGAGCGGTCCCGCCCGCAGATCCATCCACCGACTGTGAAACCGACTGCGGGACAAAGGTCGCCCGACACACCCGGCTCCCGGGTTTCAAACCCTTCCTGCGGGATAAACCCCGCGTGACGCGGCAGGTTCCCCTCAAACATCAAAAAAGTGCGCGAGCGCCGGAAGTCAGTGCGACCGTGTGGCGTTCGATGCCTGCCCGCCCTTTTGCCCCGCGCGCGCCGCAAGCGCCCGGTTTCGCGAAAAGCTGCGATCCTCTCCGGCCACCGCCTGCCCGCCCTTTCGACCTGCCGCGGAGGCGAGTGTGCGGTCCTGGGAAAAGCTGCGCTTCTCCGCCGGAACGCTCTCGCCCCCCTTGCGGGCGATGGCCCTGCGCGTTTCGGGGTCCATGCCGGCAAAGCCGCGTGAAGACGGAGTGCCGGGGGATGTGGCCGTTCCGGAGGGTGTCCGGGCCTTGGAAGATGCCATCCGTGATGCTCCCTCGCAGGGCTGGAGGATATCCGGCCCGCATTGCGCAGCTTGCCCGCTGAACGGGAAAGCTGCCGGAAGCGGACATCCGGGGCGTGCACCATATGATGCAAACCGCGCCGACGGTCCGGCCGCCCGCAACGCGCCGGAGTGGGACCGGGGCAATTGCCGTGGCGTGCACCGGAACAACCGGGGAACCTGTCCAAGGGTTCCCCTAGGCAGCGGACTCATAACGCCTTGATCCAGATGCGGACGGCAGCGAGCTTGAGGGCTGCAAGGAAGTTGTCCTGGCGCCGATCGTAGCGGCTTGCG
>NCCY01000397.1 GCA_002279855.1 Rhizobiales bacterium 12-68-15 | reverse complement strand
GCGGACCCAGAAGTCCGCCTGCCGCCAGGAGCGGAGATAGGTCCGCTCATAGATGAGGCGCGCCATCATGTTCAGCGCGTCCTCCACATCGCCGGCCTGCTCGGACAGCCGGGTGGAAAGGCGCGGGGGCGTGCGGCCCCCGCGCCCTTCTCCGGCCGCCTCCCGCCGCCATTTCAGGGCGACGAGGAGCGCGCCGAGCCGGAAGGCGATGCGCCACCTCATGGCCGGGGCGGCGCGAAGGGCGGCGGACCCTCGGGGAAGGCCCCCGGGCCGGGAGGCGGAGGGGGCGGCATATCCATCTTGCGCGCCCGCTCGATCTGCGCCGGGGTGAGCCGGGCAAGGAGCGCGGTGCGGGCGTCGAGCACGGCCTTGGCCTTGACGCCCGCCTCGACCGCGCGGCTGGCGATGGCCTGCGGCAGCCCGAACGGCTCCGGCTTCGGCCGAGACCCCTGCTCGGGCGGCGGCGGCGGTCCATCGACGGCGACGAAGTCCACCACCGCGCTGGCGAAGGCCCGCCACACATCGATCTGGTCCGCACGAATGCCGAGCGCAATCTCCTGCGCCGACAGCAGGCCCGCGACTTCGATCGGCTCGGGACGGGGCGGAGGGAAGCCGTGGGGCGGAAAACCTTGAGGCGGGAAACCGGGCGGCGCGAAGGGAGGCTGACGCTCCGGCGCAGCCTCGGCCACGGGCGCCGCTGGCTGGCGGGGCGCCTCGGCAGGGGCCGCCTGCGTCAGCCGCGTGGGCGGCGCGCCTTGGGGAGCGGGCGGAGACGTCGGCGCGGGGGCTGCGGCGGTCTGCACCAGCAGGCTCCCGTCGGCCGCGACGGGGGAGACCGTCGGGCGGACCACCGGCGCGGCCATTTCAGCCGTGCGCGAGGGGGCAGCCAGGTTGCCGCCAAAGGTCCGCATGTTGCTGACCGGCGTTTTGAGATACCTCTTTTGTAAGTGGGCGTTTCCAGACCGCCCCTTGGCAATGTTCGCTTGCATCCCTGTGGGAGACGCACGGCCCGGCTTGCGCCAAGGAGGGGCGGAAGGAGCAACATCTTGGAAAGTGGCGCACACATACTGGTGGTCGATGACGACCAAGAGATCCGCAAGCTGCTGGGCCGCTATCTGGCCGGGCAGGGCTTCCGCGTGACCATGGCCTGCGACGGGCGCGAGATGGAAGAGAAGCTCGCCACCCAGCGCATCGATCTCATGGTGCTCGACCTGATGCTGCCCGACGCCTCGGGTCTCGACCTGTGCCGCGCCGTGCGCTCGCGCTCGCGGCTTCCCATCATCCTTCTCACCGCCATGAAGGAGGATGTGGACCGCATCATCGGTCTTGAGATCGGCGCGGACGATTATCTCGGCAAGCCGTTCAACCCGCGCGAGCTTGTGGCCCGCATCCGTGCCGTCCTGCGCCGCGCGCCGGAGCGCGAGGCGCCTGTGACCACGGGACACATCTTCCGCTTCGCAGATTTCATCGCCGACCGGGAGAGCCGCACCGTGCGCACGGCCATCGGTGACGAGGTGCCGCTGACCGCCGCCGAGTTCGAGCTTCTGCTCGCCTTCCTGGAGCGACCCGGCCGCATGCTCTCGCGCGACCAGCTGCTGGACATCACCCAGGGCCGCGAGGCCGGACCGTTCGACCGCTCCATCGACGTGCTGGTGAGCCGGCTGCGGCGCAAGCTCGGCGATGCCGGCGCCTTCCAGATGTTCAAGACACAGCGCAATGGTGGCTACCAGTTCGCGGTCAAGGTCGAGACCGTGGAGACCAACGGGTGAAGACCGCCTGGAACACCCTGCGCGTCAAGGCGATCGCGCTGCTGGTGGGGGCTATCCTGCTGGTGGTGGCGCTAGCCAGCGTCATTTCCTTCTTTCTCGGCGGTGCCGGGCATATCCAGCGCATGGAGGACCGGGAGGCCGCGCAGATCGCGCCGCTCGTGCGCCTCGCACAGAGGCTGCCGCCGACCGCCGACCTTGACCCGCTGGTCAGGGCGGCCCCGCCGCCGGGACAGGTCATGGACATGCCTTCCGAAGGCATGAGCCGCAGCCTCGCGAGAACCGGCCTTTCCAACCCCGTCACGGTCATCGGCCTGGACGACGGACAGCCGCCCGTGGCCGCCGTGCGCCTTGCGGACGGACGTTACCTGGTGACGCCCCTCGGCATGCCGCCGCCGCCG
>NCCY01000396.1 GCA_002279855.1 Rhizobiales bacterium 12-68-15 | reverse complement strand
CGGCGAACACCCCGTCATCGGCCGTGAAGCTGTCGAGGCCCTCCGCCTTCCAGCGCGCCCGCTCCGCCTCGAAGGCGGCCTGCTGGCGGGTCTTGAAGGCGGTGATCTCGCCGGCATCGCGGGCAAGGTCCGCCGCATAGTCGGCATAGGAGAAGCGCGTCTCCTCGATACGGACCGGATAGGCGCCATGGGGGAAGGCGGCGCGGGCCTCGGTCAGCTCCGCGTGGCTCACCGGGAAGAATCGCACCTGATCGAAGAAGCGCAGCAGCCAGGGCGTACCCGGCCGGAATTCCGGCGTGGGGCGCCATGTGTTCCACATCTGGATGGTGCGGCCGAACAGCTGATATCCGCCCGGCCCCTCCATGCCATAGATGCACATATAGGCGCCGCCGATGCCCACCGCGTTTTCCGGCGTCCAGGTGCGGGCCGGATTGTATTTGGTGGTCACCAGCCGGTGGCGCGGGTCCACCGGGGTCGCGACCGGGGCGCCCAGATACACATCGCCCAGCCCCAGCACGAGGTAGGACGCGTCGAACACCACGCTCTTCACCGCCGCCTCGTCCGCAAGGCCGTTGATGCGGCGGATGAACTCGATGTTGGAGGGGCACCAGGGCGCGTTCGGGCGCACCAGATCCTGATATTTGCGCATGGCAAGCTGCGCGTCGGGATCGTCCCAGGACAGCGGCAGATGGACGATGCGGCTCGGCACCACCACGTCCTCGGCGGCGGGCAGGGCGCGTTCGATCTCGTCCAGAAGGCCGAGCAGCCGCATGCGGGTGAGGCGGGTGCCGTCATAATGAAGCTGGAGCGAGCGGATGCCGGGGGTGATGTCGATGAGGCCCGGCAGCTTCGCGTCCGACACCGCCTGCGACAGCAGGTGCGCCCGCAGCCGCAGGGCGATGTCGAGCCGCATGTCGCCGAATTCCACCAGCAGGTTGTCATCCCCCTGCCGGCGATAGACCACCTGCACCGGCCCGTCGGTGCGCCGGGCGAGGATGGGTGAGGACGCCTCCGGCACGCGCTGCACGACTGGCCCCGCCACAGGGTCGGCCGGCCGCGCCAGCGGATGGAAGCGCACCCGGTCGCCGGGCTTCATCTGGCCCATCTTCCACTGCTCGTCGCGCGCGATCACCGCCGGGCAGACGAAGCCGCCGAGCGAGGGGCCGTCCGGACCGAGGATGATGGGCATGTCGCCGGTGAAGTCGATGGCGCCCACCGCATAGGGATTGTCGTGCAGGTTGGAGGGGTGCAGCCCCGCCTCCCCGCCATCGGTGCGCGCCCAGCG
>NCCY01000165.1 GCA_002279855.1 Rhizobiales bacterium 12-68-15 | reverse complement strand
CGGCACCTATTGCACGCAGTGCGAGCCCGAAGGCTTTCGGCGCATCACCTATTTTCCGGACCGCACCGACGTACTCGCGGTCTACACCACCCGCATCGAGGCGGACCGGGACGAGTCGCCAGTCCTGCTCGGCAACGGCAATCTTGTGCGCAGCGGGCCGATCGAGGGCACCAACAGGCACTATGCCATCTGGCATGACCCCTGGCCGAAGCCCAGCTACCTGTTCGCGCTGGTGGGCGGGCGCCTTTCGAAGGTGCCCGGCCATTTCGTCACCGCCTCCGGGCGTCCGGTGGATCTCGGCATCTATGTGGAGCCCGGCAAGGAGGACCGCGCCGGCTATGCCATGGACGCGCTGAAGCGCTCCATGCGCTGGGACGAGGAGGTGTTCGGCCGCGAGTACGATCTGGATGTCTTCAACATCGTCGCCGTTTCCGACTTCAACATGGGGGCGATGGAGAACAAGGGACTGAACGTCTTCAACGACAAATACGTCCTCGCCACTCCGGAGACCGCCACCGACGCCGACTACGCCAATATCGAGGCGATCATCGCCCATGAATATTTCCACAACTGGACCGGAAACCGCATCACCTGCCGGGACTGGTTCCAGCTCTGCCTGAAGGAAGGCCTCACCGTCTTCCGGGACCAGGAATTCTCCTCGGACCAGCGCTCCCGCCCGGTCAAGCGGATTGCGGATGTGCGGCTGCTGAAGGCGCAGCAATTCTCCGAGGATGCCGGCCCGCTGGCGCACCCCGTGCGGCCGGAGACCTATCGCGAAATCAACAACTTCTACACCGCCACCGTCTATGAGAAGGGCGCCGAGGTGGTGCGGATGCTCAAAACCCTGCTGGGCGATGCGGGCTTCCGCGCCGGCATGGACCTGTATTTTACCCGGCACGACGGCGATGCGGCGACCATCGAGGATTTCCTCGCCTGCTTCGCCGAGGCCACCGGGCGCGATCTCGCGCAATTCAGCCTCTGGTATTCCCAGTCCGGCACGCCCCGGCTGGCGGTCAAGACGTGCCACGATGCCGCCGCCGGCACGTTGACGCTGGACGTCACCCAGATGACGCCCCCGACGCCCGGCCAGCCGGACAAGAAACCCCTCACGATCCCGCTGGCCCTGGGCCTTGTGGGGCCGGACGGTGCGGACCAGCCGCTGGTGCTCGACACCGGCGAGGCGGTGACCTCCTCCGTGGTCGAAATCACCGCCCCCAGCCAGCGCTTCGTCTTTACGGGGCTGCGGACCGCGCCAGTGCCCTCGCTGAACCGGGGCTTTTCGGCACCTGTCAATCTGGTCAGCGACCTCACCACCGCCGATCTGGTCTTCCTCGCCGCCCATGACAGCGACCCGTTCAACCGCTTCGACGCCATTCAGGCGCTGGGGCTCGGCCTCATCAAACAGGGGGCAGTCAGCGGCACCCCGGCGGACCCGGAGCCGCTGATCGCCGCCGCCGCGCGCGTGCTGACGGACACCGATCTCGACCCCGCCTTCAAGGCGCAGGCGCTTGCGCTGCCCGGCGAGGGGGAAGTGGCACGGGACATCGCCCGCAACGTGGACCCGGACGCCGTGTTCACGGCCCGCCGCACCCTGCGCATGGCACTGTCGCAGGCGCTGTCCTCCCATTTGGAGGACATGTACGAGCGGCTGGCGACCACCACCCCCTATACGCCGGATGCGGCCTCCGCCGGCCGACGGGCGCTGCGCAATCTCGCGCTCGACTACCTCACCCTGCCGGCCACCCCGGAGGCCCTGGCGCGGGCGGAGCGGCAGTTCGCCGCCGCCGACAACATGACCGACCGCTTCGCCGCGCTGGCCGTTCTGGCGCAGCACGACACGCCGAAGCGCATGCAGGCGCTCGCCGCCTTCCACCAGCGCTACGAGAACGATCCGCTGGTCATCGACAAGTGGCTCACCCTTCAGGCCCAGATCCCCGATCCGCGCACCCTCGACCGGGTGTGCGAACTGATGCTGCAGCCGGCCTTCTCCCTCACCAATCCCAACCGGGTGCGCGCCCTCGTCGGCGCCTTCGCCAACGGCAACCTCACCCAGTTTCACCGCATCGACGGGGCGGGCTACACCTTCCTCGCCGATGTGGTGTTGAACGTGGATGCAAAGAACCCGCAACTCGCATCCCGCCTGCTGTCCGCCTTCAAGACCTGGCGGCAGCTTGAGCCCCGGCGCGCCGCGCTGGCGGAAGCCGCGCTGGACCGTGTGGCACGCACGCCCGACCTCTCCGAGGACGTCGCCGACATCGCCTCCCGCGCCCTGTCCTGAAGCTTTGCTGCAAAGCGGGGGAATAACCGTCCCCGCGGTGCACATCGGACGAATTTGTGTGTCTTGACTCCCTCCGGACTCTAGACAGCACCCCCCCGATTCGATTCAAATCGACCCCGATTCGGAGAGATGCGGCACGTCCCTCCCTTTCATTTTCGAGGACGATGAGTCGGGGAAGCGGGGCCGCTTCACTGGCCTGGACACCGGAGGAGACCGGCGATGGCACGCGCCAACGCTGCGAGCGCGGGCGTGCGCGGTCAAGCCATAGGTGGATTGGCGCGATCTGTCGCACGCCCTGCCTATCAGCGCCTCCTCGAGGCTGAACCCTTTCTGCGGCGGGTCGTTCCGGCGCTGATCATCACCTTCCTTGTCGTCATCGGCATCGGCGCCATGGTTCAGGTCCATGGTCACCGCCAGTCCGTGCTCGACAATGCCAAGGACGACCTCTCCCTGCTCGCCCTCGCGACCGCCGAAGGCCTGTCCCAGAAGCTCGGCGGCAATATCGCGCGGGTGCAGAACGCCCTTGCCGATTCCCTGCCGCCCCGGGCGACGCAGGGCGGGCGCCGGGTGTTCGTGACCGATCCCTCGGGACGGGTTGTGGCCAGCGCGCCGCTGGGCGGCCCGGTTCCGGCCAACCTGTCCGACATCATCGATCCCTCCCAGCCCCTCACCGTGTTCGCGGAACGCGCCGGCGTGCTGGAAATCACCATCAGCAACGAGACCTATCTCGCCACCGTCCGCAACCTGACGCCGCCCCTCGGCCAGATCGTCTACATCCAGCCCCTCAATCGCGCGCTCACCGCCTGGTCGGGCACCGCGACGCTCACCATCACCCTGTTCGCCACCACCGGCGCGGTGCTGCTGATCCTCGGCTTCTCGTTCCACTGGCAGGCCACCCGCGCCCGCGAGGCGGACCACATCTATGACACCGTCCGCATGCGCATCGACACCGCGCTCAATCGCGGCCGCTGCGGAATGTGGGACTGGGACATGGCGCGCGGCCGGATGTACTGGTCCGACACCATGTTCGAGATCCTCGGGCTGGAGCGGCGCGACGACCTGCTCTCGTTCGGCGAGATCGCGAACCTCGTCCATCCCGACGACGTGAACCTCTACGAACTGGCGCAGGAGCTGGCCGACCGCCCCGGCGCGGCGGTGGACCGGGTGTTCCGCATGCGCACCGCCCGCAACGACTATGTGTGGCTGCGCATGCGCGCCGAAGTGGTCCAGCAGGCGGGCGAGGATGGCCCCCATCTCATCGGCATCGCCATGGATGTCACCGAGACCCAGCACATGGCGGAGCGGACGGTCACGGCCGACATGCGCCTGCGGGACGCCATCGAGAGCATTTCGGAAGCCTTCGTGCTGTGGGACAGCAAGAACCGCCTCGTGCTCTGCAATTCCAAGTTCCAGTCGCTGCACGAACTGCCCGACGACGCCATCCAGGGCGGCACGCCGTTCGAGGTCATTTCCGCCGTCGGCCGCCACCCGGTCACGCGCACCCCGCTGAAGCCCGAGGACAAGCCCGAGGAAGGCTCGCGCGCCTTCGAGGCGCAGCTCTCCAATGGCCGCTGGCTCAAGATCGCCGAGCGCCGCACCAAGGATGGCGGTTACGTTTCGGTGGGCACCGACATCACGCCGCTGAAGCGCCATGAGGAACGCCTCATGGACAACGAGAAGCGCCTGATGGCGCTGGTCGCGGACCTGCGCAAGTCGCAGCAGACGCTGGAGCATCAGGCCCAGCAGCTGGCGGAACTGGCCGAGAAATATTCGGAGGAGAAGACCCGCGCCGAGGACGCCAACCGCGCCAAGAGCGAGTTCCTGGCCAATATGAGCCACGAGCTGCGCACGCCGCTCAACGCCATCATCGGCTTCTCGGAGATCATGGAGAGCGGCATGTTCGGCCCGCTCGGCTCCGGCAAGTACCAAGAATACTGTCACGACATCAAAGGCTCGGGCACCTACCTGCTGGACGTGATCAACGACATCCTCGACATGTCCAAGATCGAAGCCGGGCGGATGCAGCTCGAACTGGAGGACGTGCGGCTCGACGACATCGTGGCCGATGCCATGCGCGTCATGGCGCTGAAGGGGCAGGAGAAGCGCCTCAGCATGACCGCCGAGGTGGGCGAAGGCCTGTCGCTGCGCGGCGACCGGCGCGCGCTCAAGCAGATCCTGCTGAACCTGCTCTCCAATGCGGTCAAGTTCACGCCGGAGGACGGCCTCGTCACGGTGCGGGCGCGCATCAATGGCGACGCCGCGATCATCGCCATCGAGGATACCGGCATCGGCATTCCCGCCCATGCCATCGCCAAGATCGGCCGCCCGTTCGAGCAGGTGGAAAGCCAGTTCACCAAGACCTACAAGGGCTCCGGCCTCGGCCTTGCCATCGCCAAGTCGCTCACCGAGCTGCACGGCGGCGCCATGCGCATCCGCTCCACCGAGGGCCAGGGCACCAGCGTCGTCATCCGCCTGCCGCTGGACGCCGCCGCAGCCAACGCGAATGAGGCGCCGAAGCTGACCGCCGTGATGTGACGGGGATCGCCCCGCGCCCTCAGGCGCCGGCCGCCCCCTCCAGCACCCGCAGGAAAATCTCCCGCACCTTGATCTGGGTGTCCGCCAGGTAGGCATCCAGCGTGGCAAAGTCCGGCATCTGGCCGGCGCGCGCCAGAAGCGCCCGCAAGGCGGGGCTCACCTCGTCGGACAAGGCGTGGCTGTCGAGCGAGAGGCGCAGGATCTGGGTCAGGTCCTGATAGAGCGCGCAGGCCTTCGACAGCACCTCCACATCTTCCGCCGGCAGCAGGCTCAGCCAGCCGGCGACGGCGAGGATGCGGGCGGTGGCGGTGTCCACCATCTCGGGATGGGCGGCGCCGTGGGCCAGCACCAGATACTGCGCCAGGAACTCCACATCCACCTGCCCGCCGGCAGCATGCTTGAGGTTCCAGCGCTTGCCTTCGCCCTTCTCGGCGGCGATGGCCCGGCGCATGTCGAGAATGTCGCCGGCAATGCGCCGCGCATCGCGCGGGCGGGCGAGCACGGCGGAAATGACACCCGCCACCTTGTCGCCGAAGGCCGGGGTCGCGGAAATCACGCGGGCGCGGGTCAGCGCCATGTGCTCCCAGGTCCACGCCTCTTCCCGCTGATAGGTCTCGAAGGAGGACAGGCGCGTCGCCACCGGGCCGGCGCGGCCGGAGGGGCGCAGGCGCAGGTCCACCTCATAGAGCTTGCCGGCATTGGTGAGGCTGGTGAGCGCGCTGACGAGGCGCTGCGTGAAGCGGGCGAAATATTGCGCGCCGTTGAGCGGGCGCGGCCCGTCCGATGTGGGGTCGGCCTCGGGATCGAGATCGTAGAGCACGATCAGGTCGAGATCGGACCCTGCCGTCATCTCGCGGCCGCCCAGCTTGCCCATGGCAAGAACGGCCGTCTCGGCACCGGCGATGTCGCCGTGCGCCTCCCGGAAGCGCGCCCAGACGCGCCGGTGCAAAGCGCGGATGATGACCTCCGCCAGGGTGGCATAGGCCTCCCCCGCCCGCGCCGCCGGCAGGGTGCCGGAGACCACGCGCACGCCGATCAGGACGTGCTGCTCCTGCCGGAAGCGGCGGGCGCGGTCGAGGCGGTCCTCGTCGCTCTCGGCCGTGTCCAGCAGCACGTCGAGCCGGGCTTCCAGCGCCGCCGCATCGGGCAGGATGTCGAAGAAGGCGGGATCGAGCAGCGCATCGAACAGCGAGGGGCGCCGCGCCAGCGTCTCGCGCACGCGCGGCGCGGCGGTGAGCAGCGTCGTCAGCAGCCGCACGAGGTCGGGATGATGGTGAAGCGCGGAGAGGATCTGCGGGCCGGACAGGTCGGTGAGGAAGCTGTCCATGGCGAACAGCGCCCCGTCCGGGTCGCCGCGATGATGGCGCTTGCGCCCGGCGGATCCCGGAAGCCGAGCCGCGCCAGCTCGCTCACCGTCGCCTTGTCGTCGTGATCGGGGGGGAAGGCGAGCTGGCCATCGAGGGCGCTGGGGCGGGGCACATCCTCGAACAGATGGGCATAGTGGCTCTGCACCTTCTGGAGGTGCTCCACCAGCACGGCGGCGAAGCTGTCGCGGTCGGGATAGCCCATGAAGCGGGCGAACTGCGCCAGCCCCTCCCGCGCCTCCGGCAGGGTGTGGGTCTGGGCATCCGCCACCATCTGGATGCGATGCTCCACCCGGCGCAGGAAGTCGTAGGCATCCGCCAGATGGTCCCGCACGCCGGAGGCGATCCAGCGATCCTGCACCAGCGCATCGAGCGCGGTGAGCGTGCGGGAGGAGCGCAGGTTCGGATCGCGCCCGCCGGCAATCAATTGCTGGGTCTGGACGAAGAACTCGATCTCGCGGATGCCGCCGCGCCCGAGCTTCACGTTGTGGCCTTCCACCGCCACCACGTCGTGCCCGCGAAAGGCATGTATCTCGCGCTTCATGGCGTGCACGTCGGCGATCGCCTGGAAATCGAGGATGCGGCGCCAGACGAAGGGGGAGAGGTCGCTGAGGAAGGCGCGCCCCACCTCCCGGTCGCCCGCCACGGGCCGCGCCTTGATATAGGCCGCGCGCTCCCAGGTAGCGCCCTCCCGCTCGTAATAATCCAGCGCGGCAAGGGTGGAGAGGGCGACCTGCGTGGAGCCGGGATCGGGGCGCAGGCGCAGATCCACGCGCAGCACATAGCCGTCGCCCGTGCGCTCCTGAAGCAGCCGGACCAGCGCTTTGGTGAGCCGCACGAAGAAGGGGGCCGGCTCGACGCCGGGCGCGAGCGAGGTGGCGTCGCGGTCATAGACCACGATCAGGTCCACATCGGAGGAATAGTTCAGTTCCTGCGCGCCATGCTTGCCCATGGCGATGATGGCGAGGCCGCAGCCATGGGAGATGCGGTCCGGATCGGGCGGCACCAGCTTGCCGGAGCCTGCCGCTTCGCGCAGCAGGAAATCGAGGGCGAGGGAGACCGCGCTGTCGGCAATGTCGCTGAGCGCGCGCGTCACGCTCATGAGATCCAGCGCCCCGCCGATATCGGCAAGCGCGATGACCAGCGCCGCCTCGGCGCGCATCCGGCGCAAAGCGGACATCGCCGCCGCCTCGCCCTCGGCCGCGCGCACCTCGCGGGCGCAGAGGGCCGCAAGCTCCGCCACCCTCTGCACCGGCGGCGCACGGAGGGCGCGCATCAGCCGGCCGGGATCGAAGCGGATCAGTTCGAGAAGAAAGGGCGAGCCCTCGGCAATGCCGAGCAGCACCTGCCGGACACAGGGATTGGCGTCGAGAAGGGCGCCCAGCTCCGCCCGTTCCGGCAGGCTCTCCAGCGCCAGATCAAGCCGGGCGGCGGCCGCAGCAGGATCGGCAAGAACCGGTGCCTCGCGCATCATCGCGGCAAGGCAATCCGGTGGCAGATGCGTATGGGCGCTGACGAAACTCATGCCTCCCCTAAAGGCACGAGGGGGCACGATTACGCAAGTCCCTCAGTGACATCCTGTGCCGGCAGACGCAGTGTGACCCTGAGCCCCGGCGCCGCATCCCCGAAGGTGAGCATCCCTCCGTGCAGGCGCGCCACGGCTGCAACCAGGGAGAGTCCGAGACCCGATCCGGGCCGGCTTCGGGAGGCATCGAGCCGGACAAAGCGCTCCACCACGCGCTCGCGGTCCGCCTCCGGGATGCCCTCGCCGGCGTCGGAGACCTCCAGCAGGGCCGTGTCGCCCTCCCGCCGCAGACAGATGCGGATGCGGCCGCGCCCCCCATCCTTCGGCAGGCCGTATTTGATGGCGTTGTCCACGAGGTTTGCCAGCGCCTGCGCCAGAAGCTCGCGGACCCCGTGGACGGTGACGGGCTGGGCTTCCACCGTGAGGTCGAGGCCCTGCTCGTCGGCCAGCGGCTCGTAGAGTTCGGCGACATTCTCGGCGATGGCGGCCAGATCCACCGACACCATATTGTCGCGCGCCTGCCCCGCCTCGGCGCGGGTAATCATCAGCAGGGCATCGAAGGTGCGAATCAGCCCGGCGCTTTCCTCGATGGTGGTCTCCAGCGCGGCGCGATAGGCCGCCTCGTCCCCGCCTACCCGCAACGCCCCCTCGGCGCGGTTGCGCAGGCGCGTGAGGGGCGTCTTGAGATCGTGCGCGATATTGTCGGACACCTGCTTGAGGCCGATCATCAGCGCCTCGATGCGATCGAGCATGGCATTGAGCGAATGGGCCAGACGGTCGAATTCGTCGCCCGTGCCGGTCACCGCCAGCCGCCCGGACAGGTTGCCCGCCATGATGACCTCGGAGGTGGCGGTCATGGCGTCGATGCGCTTCAGCACCCGCCGCGTAACGAAGATGCCGCCCAGCAGGCCGAGAACCACGATGACCGCCAGGGCCCATTGCGCGGGGCGCACCACAAGCTGGCGGACCGTGTCGCGCTCCTCCACATCCCGGCCCACCAGAAGGCGATAGCCGCCCGGCAGCATGAAGACCTGCACGAAGGCGAGATATTCCTTCGCCCCCGCCTCGTCCGAACGGCGATAGAAGGTGAATTGCGTGCCGGGCGCCTCAAGCAGGTTCAGCGGCAGATCGCCCACATTGGTGGCGATCACCTCGCCCGCGAAATTGGCGAGAAGATAGATGGAGGAGCCGGGGCGGCGGGTGCGCCGGTCGATGGCGAAGACCAGCCGCTGCACCCCGCCCATGCGGTATTGCTCCGACAGGAAGCGCACTTCCGCCGCCACATTGTCGGCCACCTGGGTCTCGATGAGCTGGCGGGTGTGCCAGGCCACATAGCCGATCATGAAGAATGCGAAGAGCGCGAACACCATCAGATAGGCGGCGAGCAGCTTGAACGCCGTGGTCCGGATCAGCCGGGAGATGCTGCGCGGCAGAACCTTCATGCCGGCCCCCCGCCGGAAATGCCGTGACCGCCGGTGCGATGCGCGCGGGTCACTTCAGGCCTTCACGCACCATGTAGCCGGCGCCGCGCACGGTATGGATCATGGGCACGTCGAAGCCCTTGTCCACCTTGGAGCGCAGCCGGGAGACGTGCACGTCGATGACGTTGGTCTGGGGATCGAAATGATAGTCCCAGACATTTTCCAGCAGCATGGTGCGGGTGACCACCTGCCCCGCATGGCGCATGAGATATTCCAGCAGGCGGAATTCGCGCGGCTGGAGGGGAATGTCCTTGCCGTCGCGGCTCACGCGATGGGCGAGGCGGTCGAGTTCCAGCTCGCCCACCTTGTAGAGCGTGTCGGTCGACTGCGGCGCGCCGCGCCGGCACAGCGCCTCCACCCGCGCCAGAAGTTCGGTGAAGGCATAGGGCTTGGGCAGGTAATCATCGCCGCCCGCCCGCAGGCCCACGACGCGATCATCCACCTGCCCGAGGGCCGAGAGGATGAGAACGGGGGTCTGCTCGCCCCGCCGGCGCAGCTCGGAGACCACGGAGAGCCCGTCGCGCCGCGGCAGCATCCGGTCCACCACGAGCACGTCGTAATGGCCGTCGAGGGCCAGGGCGAGCCCCTCCTCCCCGTCCGCGGCGTGATCGACCACGTGGCCGGCTTCGCGGAACGCCTTGCGGATATAATCCGCAGCGTCCCGGTCGTCTTCGATCAGGAGGAGGCGCATGGCGAGGGAATCGTCAGACTGAAGAAGCAAGGTCATGGTCTTATATCCCGTGCCGGGTCGCCCGTCAGCGACTCCATTGCCTGCGCACCCGTTCCGCCACCCCGCCGTCGCGGCGAACCGGAAATGACAGCGGCGCGGAAGGCCTGTCGCCCCCGCGCCGCGTGCCCGAGCGGCGCGCCGCTCCGAAAGGTCGATGCCCGGCCTTCGCAGCCGGGCATCTTGAGAACCCGCGTCAGCCGGCCTTGTCGGTGATGGTGATGGCGACAAAGCGCACGCCCTGCTCGCCCTTCACCCGCATCAGAACCGCCTTGCGGTTCTCCGCCTTGGCCGCCGCGAGGCCGTCACGCACATCCTTGGGCGTGGACACGGCCTTGCCGCCCACATCGAGGATCACGTCGCCGGAGCGGATGCCGCGCTCGGCGGCAGCGCCCTTCGGGTCCACCTCGGTCACCACCACACCCTCGCTGCCGGCGCCCTGCACGGACTTGGCCGGAGCAAGCTGGAGGCCGAGGCGCGGGACATCGGTGCCCGCCTGGTCCTTCTCGCCGGCGCTGGCGACCTGCTGGTCGCTGGGCAACTGCTCCAGCTTCAGGTCGAACGGCATGGTCTTGCCGTCGCGGATCACGGTGAGCGCGACCGTGGAGCCCGGCTTCATCATGCCGATGCGGCGGGACAGATCGCGGGCATCCTTCACGGCCTCGCCATTCACCTTGGTGATGACATCGCCGCTCTTGAGGCCGGCCTTGGCGGCGGGCGCATCCGCCTGCACCTGGGCCACAAGGGCGCCCTGGGTCTCGGTGAGGCCGAGGCCGGAGGCCAGATCATCCGTCACCGGCTGGATCTGCATCGCGGAGCTGGTTCACCACCGTCTTCACGGTCTCGGAGGGAATGGCGAAGGCGATGCCCACATTGCCGCCCGAGGGCGAGACGATGGCGGTGTTCATGCCGATGACCTCGCCATTGAGGCCGAAGGTGGGACCACCGGAATTGCCCCGGTTCACCGCCGCGTCGATCTGGAGGAAGTCGTCATAGGGACCCGCGCCGATATCGCGGCCACGGGCCGAGACGATGCCCGCCGTCACGGTGCCGCCGAGACCGAACGGATTGCCGACCGCGATCACCCAGTCGCCGACGCGGGGCGAGGAGTCGGACAGCTTGACCCACGGCAGGTTGGTCTTGCCCTCGATCTTGAGCAGCGCCACGTCGGTGCGCGGATCGGTGCCGATCACCTTCGCCACATAGTCCTTGCCGTCCGTGGTGGTGACATCCACCTCGCTGGCGCCGTCCACCACGTGGTTGTTGGTCACCACATAGCCGTCGGCGGAGATGATGAAGCCGGAGCCCTGGCCGACCACCTGCCGGCCGCCATTCTCGCCGCGCGGCGGACGGGGCATCTGGCCGCCGCCGGGGCCGTTCTCCAGCCCGAAGCGGCGCAGGAAGCGCTCGATCTGCGGGGGAATGTTCTCGCCGAACATGCCGTCTTCATTCGCCGCCATCTTGTTGCGGGCGTTCACGTCCTTCTTGATCTTCACCGACACCACCGCCGGCGAGACCTTCTCCACCACATCCGCAAAGGAGTTCTGCCCGGCCGACTGGTTGGTCGTGATCTGGGCATTGGCGGGCGAGCTGTAGGGCGGAATGAACTGCCCGGCGATCACGCCGGTCATCGCCACGGCGACCACACCCGCCAGCAGGGCGGAGCGGCGGCGACGGACACGGGATGAGGGGGAGGTGAATCCGGTCATTGGGTTCGTCGTCTTTCTCGGTGGCCCCACCATGGGGCGTTGTCGAGATGCAGATTACGAACCCGATCATTACAGCGGTCTGGCGTGCGGATTACCGATCGGTAATGTCGGTCACGCGTGCGTGAGACGCGGCCCCGCCGTCAGGAGGCGTTGAAATCCACCATTCGGCCTTCGCGGAACACGCAGGTGACATTCCAGAACGCCACGGATGCGCCCGGCTTCTGGACCTTGAAGGACAGGCTGACGGTTTTCGGATCGGACCCGGAGACATAGTTGGTGGCAAGGCGCTCGATGGCATAGGGCGGCCGGGT
>NCCY01000164.1 GCA_002279855.1 Rhizobiales bacterium 12-68-15 | reverse complement strand
TTCCCCTGTCCGATCCGCTCGCCATAGTCGCGCAGGCCCTTCAGCAGAACGAGACGCAGGCCGTTCTCGTGGGTGCCGCCATCGGGCGTCGGGATGGTGTTGCAATAAGAGGAGATGCCGCCGTCCGCATCCGCCACCCAGGCCACGGCCCATTCCACCGAGCCGTGCCCGCCGGTCTTCTGGATGCGGCCGGCGAAGATTTCCGGATGAACGAGGGTCTGCCCCTCGATATCGGCCGCGAGATAGTCCTTGAGGCCGCCCGGAAAGCGGAACGTCATCTTTTCCGGAACGCCCGTCACGCCTTCCAGCAGGGCCGGATCGCAGGACCAGCGCACCTCGACGCCGCCGAACAGATAGGCCTTGGAGCGGGCCATGCGGAACACGCGCGCCGGCTCGAAGCGGGCGGTCGGGCCGAAGATCTCCGCATCGGGATGAAAGCGGATGCGGGTTCCCCGCCGGTTGGGCGCGCGCCCGACTTCCTTCAGTCCCCCCTGCGGCGCGCCGCGCGCAAAGGTCTGGCGATAGAGGGTCTGGTTGCGGGCGACCTCCACCTCCAGCAGATCGGAGAGGGCGTTGACCACGGAGACGCCGACGCCATGCAGGCCGCCGGAGGTCTCATAGACCTTGCTGTCGAACTTTCCGCCCGCATGCAGCGTGGTCATGATGACTTCGACAGTGGATTTCTTCGGGAATTTCGGGTGCGGCTCCACCGGAATGCCGCGGCCGTTGTCGGTCACGGTCAGGAAGCCATCCGTAGTCATCTGCACTTCGATGAAGGTGGCGTGCCCCGCCACCGCCTCGTCCATGGAATTGTCGATCACTTCCGCGAACAGGTGGTGCAGCGCCTTGGCGTCCGTGCCGCCGATATACATGCCGGGCCGCCGGCGCACCGGCTCCAGCCCCTCCAGCACCTCGATATGCGCGGCGGTATAGTCGCTCGCCATGACGGGAGCGGCGGGCGCGCGGGTGCGGGCGGGAGCCTTGGCGGCGGGACGGGCGAACAGGTCGTCGGAATCGGACATCAGCTCTCTTCGCGATCGGAACGGCGAATCGCCTTCCCTTATCATGGCAGGTCGCGCCGTCGAGCGGAACAGACCGGAAACGCAGACCGGATGCACACCCGGCATGCTGTAGCGGCGTCTTTTCCGTGTCAGGTGGAGGGTGTACAGACCCTCGCCCGCCTCGCGCGGCGGAGCGGGCCCCACAGGTTGGAGAATGCCATGTCGGATGCAGCGAAAGCCAGGATCGCAGTGTTGGGTGCCTCGGGCTATACCGGCTCCGAACTGGTGCGCCTGCTTCTGCGCCATCCGCGCGTCGAGATCGTGGCGCTGACCGCCGACCGGAAGGCCGGCCAGACCATGGCCGAGGTCTTCCCGCAGTTCGCGCCGTTCCCGCTGCCGAAGCTGGTGACCATCGACGATGTGGATTTCACCGCCGTCGATCTCGTCTTCTGCGCGCTGCCGCATGCGACCACGCAGCAGGTGATCAAGCAGGTGTTCGAGAAGGCGCCCAGGGTGAAGGTGGTGGACCTGTCCGCCGACTTCCGGCTGTCCGATCCCGGCATGTACGAGAAGTGGTACGGCCACCCCCATGGCGCGCTCGACCTCCAGAAGGAGGCGGTGTTCGGCCTCGTGGAGATCTATCGCGACGACATCCGCAAGGCGCGGCTGGTGGCCAATCCCGGTTGCCACACCACCACCGCCATCATGCCCATCGTGCCGCTGCTGGAGGCGGGCGCCATCGAGCCCGACAGCATCGTCATCGACAGCAAGACCGGCATGTCCGGCGCCGGGCGCTCGGCCAAGGAGGCCATGCTGTTCTCCGAGGTGTCGGAGGGCATCAACGCCTATTCGGTGGGCGCGCACCGGCACATGGGCGAACTGGACCAGGAATATTCCAAGGCGGCGGGCCGCCCCGTGGCGCCGGTCTTCGTGCCGCACCTCGTGCCCATGAACCGGGGCATCTACGCCACCATCTATGTGCGCACCACCGGCGCCAAGGCCGAGGACCTGCACAAGATCCTCACCGACTATTATGCCGGCGAGCCCTTCGTCCATGTCTTCCCGTTCGGCCAGGTGCCGCATTCGCGGCATGTGCGCGGCTCCAACATGGTGATGCTGGGCGTGGTGGCGGACCGGGTGAGCGGGCGCGCTATCATCGTCTCCACCACCGACAATCTGGTGAAGGGTGCCTCCGGGCAGGCGGTTCAGAACATGAACCTCGTGCTCGGCTTCCCGGAGACCATGGGGCTCGAACAGATCGCGCTGATGCCCTGAGGGGCCGGCCGGGAGCGTGACGTTTCGCTTCCGCATCGGCGTCAGGCGGTCGACCGGTTCCTGGTACGACGCACACCCTCTCCCGCAAGGCGGGGGAGGGCCGGGGAGGGGGCAGTGCCTGGAGCGGGCCTCGGTGGGTGCGCTCTGCGGGGTGCGCCCGGATCTTCCCCCTACCAGCCCTCCCCCGCAAGCGGGAGAGGGCTTTTCCGTTGGGGCGAGGCGCGTTGAGTTCATCCACCGAAGCCGCGCCTGAAAGACGATTTGCCGGCGCACCATCTGCGCCGGACCCATTTCCTGAAGGTTCGACATGCTCGTAGACAGCCACTGCCACCTCGATTTCCCCGACTTCGCCTCTGAACTTGATGCGGTGGTCGCGCGGGCGGGGCAGGCGGGTGTCTCCCACATGGTGACCATTTCCACCCGCGTGCGGCGCTTCCCCGAGATCCGCGCCATCGCCGAGCGGTTCGACAACGTGTTCTGCTCGGTAGGCACCCATCCCCATCAGGCGGCCGAGGAGCCGGATGTGACGGCGGCGGAGCTGGTGGATCTGTCGAAGCACCCCAAGGTGGTCGCCATCGGCGAGGTGGGGCTGGACTATCATTATGACAACAGCCCCCGCGAGGCGCAGGCGCACGGCTTCCATACCCACATCGCCGCCGCGCGTGAGACCCAGCTTCCGCTGGTGATCCATGCCCGCGAGGCGGACGCGGATGTGGGTGCGATCCTCACGGCGGAGACCGCCAAGGGGGCGTTCCCCTTCCTGCTCCACTGCTTCACGGGCGGCGCCGCGCTGGCCCGTCTTGCGGTGGACCTGGGCGGCTATGTCTCGTTCTCGGGGGTTCTGACGTTCAAGAATGGCGCGAACCTGCGCGAGATCGCGGCGGGCCTGCCGGCGGACCGCATTCTCGTCGAGACCGACGCGCCCTTCCTCGCGCCCATCCCGAACCGGGGAAAGCGCAACGAGCCCGCCTTCGTGCGCGACACGGCGCGGGTGCTGGGCGAGGCGCGCGGGGTGGGGCTGGAGGAGATCGCCCGTCAGACCACCGACAATTTTTTCACGCTGTTTTCCAAGGCGAGGCGTTAGAGCCTGACAGGGTGCGTTTCGCGGGTCTGGCGATGATGGGGCCAGACCGGGATATGCTCCGGAGACCAAACGGGAGACCCCGATGAACCACGACCGTTATGACGACGCCTATATCCGGGACATCCTGACCCGTGTGCGCACCATCGCCGTCGTGGGGGCGAGTGCCAATCCGTCGCGCCCGTCCTTCTTCGTCACCAAATATCTCGCCGAGCGCGGCTTCGAGGTCTACCCGGTCAATCCCGGCCAGGCGGGCAAGGAGATTGCCGGCCGTCCTGCCTTCGCGACGCTGGCGGACGTGCCGGTCGCCATCGACATGGTGGACGTGTTCCGGGCCGCCGAGCACCTGCCGGCCGTTCTGGACGAGGTGCTCGCCCTCTCGCCTTTGCCCAAGGTGCTGTGGATGCAGCAGGGCGTGCGCCATGACGAGACCGCCGCCCGCGCCGAGGCGGCGGGGATCGAGGTGGTGATGAACCGCTGCCCGAAGATCGAATATGGCCGGCTCTCGGGCGAGATCGGCTGGACCGGCGTCAACAGCCGCACCATTTCGTCCAAGCGGCCGCAGCGGCTCGGCAGCGGCGTGCAGCGGCTCTCGCTCGGCCCGGCGCCCGCACGGGATAAATAACGCAGTACATCTGGTAATCTAAAATAATAACGATATCGTTCCGCAAATAGGGAACTGGAGGACGTCATGACCCATCGTGAACCCGGCTTCGCCACGCTCGCCGTCCATGCCGGCGCGAAGCCCGACCCGACCACCGGCGCCCGCGCCACGCCCATCTACCAGACCACCTCGTTCGTGTTCGACGATGTGGACCATGCTGCCTCGCTGTTCGGGCTTCAGGCGTTCGGCAACATCTATACCCGCATCGGCAACCCCACGAACGCCGTGCTGGAAGAGCGCGTGGCGGCGCTGGAGGGCGGCACGGCCGCGCTCGCGGTGGCCTCCGGCCATGCGGCCCAGCATCTGGTGTTCCACACCCTGCTGACGCCGGGCGACGAATTCATCGCCTCGCGCAAGCTGTATGGCGGGTCCATCAACCAGTTCACCCATGCCTTCAAGAGCTTCGGCTGGAACGTGGTGTGGGCGGACCCGGATGATCCGGCCTCGTTCGAGCGGGCGGTGACGCCGAAGACCAAGGCCATCTTCACCGAGAGCATCGCCAATCCCGGCGGCGTGGTCTGCGATATCGCCGCCATTGCCGCCGTGGCCAAGAAGGCGGGCGTTCCGCTGATCGTCGATAACACGCTGGCGACGCCCTATCTGTGGCGCCCCATCGAGCACGGCGCGGACATCGTCATCCATTCCGCCACCAAGTTCCTGGGCGGCCACGGCAATTCCATCGGCGGCGTGATCGTGGATGCCGGCACGTTCGACTGGTCGGCCACCGATCGCTACCCCTTCCTGTCCCAGCCCCGCCCGGAATATCAGGGCATGGTGCTGCACGAGACCTTCGGCAGCTTCGCCTTCGCCATCGCTGCGCGGGTGCTCGGCCTGCGCGATCTCGGACCCGCGCTCTCGCCCTTCAACGCGTTCATGATCCTCACCGGCATCGAGACGCTGGCTTTGCGCATGAAGCAGCACAGCGAGAATGCGCTGGCGGTGGCGAAGTATCTGGCCGCCCATCCGGCGGTGGAGTGGGTCAGCTATCCCGGCCTGGAAGGCGACGCCTATCACGGCCTTGCCCGCAAATACCTGCCGCGCGGCGCCGGGGCGGTGTTCACGTTCGGGCTCAAGGGTGGCTATGAGGCGGGCGTGAACCTCGTCTCGAAGGTTCAGCTTTTCTCGCACCTCGCCAATATCGGCGACACGCGCTCGCTGGTCATCCACCCCGCCTCCACCACCCACCGGCAGCTCACCGACGAGGCCAAGCGCATCGCCGGTGCCGGCCCCGAAGTGGTGCGCATCTCGGTGGGCATCGAGGATGCCGGCGACATCATCGCCGATCTCGATCAGGCCCTCGCCGAGGGCTGACCGGGCGTCCCGGAATAATGCTCGCGCACCAGCGCGAGCCAGGCGCGGGCGGCATCCGACAGATAGCCGCCCCGCCGCCAGATCAGCGCCATGCTCCAGTCCGTGCCGGGCTCTGCCAGCGGCACCTGCGCAACGCCCGGATGGGCGCGCTGCTCCGCGATCATGCGCGGAAGGAAGCCGATGCCCAGCCCCGCCGCCACCAGCGCCACGATGAAGTCGATCTGCGCACTGCGCGCCGCCACCTGCGGCGTGAGGCCGTGGCGCTCGCAGGCGCCGAGGATCACGGCATTCAGCGCGAACCCGCTTTCGAACAGGATGAACGGCGAGGCGGCAAGCTGAGGGAACGTCACGGCGCCTGCCTGCGCGCAAGGGTGGGAGGACGGCAGCAGCGCCACCAGCGGTTCGCTGCGCACCGGCTCCATCTCGAACGCCTCCGGGATGGGCATGAGCGAGGCGGCGAAATCCACCTCGCCCCCCAGCAGCATGTCCTCCAGCCGCCTGGAGCCATGCTCCTCCAGCCGGATCTCCACCGCCGGATAGCGGCTGCGATAGCTTGCGAACAGCGGCGCAAACAGCGTGCTGGAGCCGAGCGGCGGCAGGCCGAGGCGCAGCAGCCCACGCCGCAGGCCGCGCAATTCATCGAGTTCCGCCAGAAGGTCGTCCCGCTCGGCCAGCATGGCCTGGGCGCGGCGGAGCACGATCTCGCCCGCAGCGGTGAGGCTGGAGCGCGGGCCGGCGCGCTCCAGAAGCGTCGCGCCCAGTTCGTCCTCCAGCTGCTTCACCGCCTTGCTGACGGTGGACTGGGTGGCGAACACCACCTTGGCGGCCTGCGAGAAGCCGCCTTGCCGCACCACTTCGACGAAGGCCCGCAAGGTGCGCAGTTCCATTGTCCATTCCATTCTCGACTTATTGCGATGCAATAAATTCATTTGAAGCATAATTCAGCGCGCCGTATCGTCAAACCCATAGAGGCTGCCCTGCGCCTCGGGGATTTCCGACATGACCGCCGCGCTCCATGCACGGGCCGCGCTTCGCCGCGCGCGCTCGCTCC